>DUSX01000029.1 GCA_012842395.1 Bacillota bacterium | reverse complement strand
TGCAGCAGGTAAACGGCGAAATTCGTGGAATACACGTGTGTAACCATAAGTCGAGGAAAAGGGAAGAGGGTCACACACATATGTCCGACGTTGTTCCATCGGGTGCGCCGCGGACAGGTCCTCGCCGGAGGGCTCGTCGCACGGCCCTGCCCCCAACTTTCTCCGCGCTGCGGCATCGAAACTTCCGTCTGTTCTGGACCGGACAGTGCGTGTCGTTGATGGCAACCTGGATACAGAATGCAAGCCAATCGTGGCTTGTGCTCGAGCTGACCAATTCCGCGTTCTTTCTAGGCTTGGTAAGCTCGGTGCAGTTCATTCCGACCCTCCTCTTCTCCCTCTTCGCAGGAGTGATGATTGACAGGCATAACAAGCGGGACCTGATTGTAGCCACCCAGACCGCCCTCATGATCTTCGCGTTTCTGCTGGCAGGGCTCATCTACTTCAAACGAATCCAGTACTGGCACATTCTTCTCATAGCGTTCCTGACTGGTGTGGCGCAAAGCATCGACACCCCGGCACGCCAGGCGTTCGTGATCGAGATGACAAGCCCTGAAGACCTGATGAATGCCGTAGCCTTGAACTCCGTCATCTTCAACCTCGCGCGCATTGTCGGCCCGGCGGCCGCCGGCCTCCTCATCGATCGAATCGGCTTCTTCATGTCCTTCTTCCTGAATGGTGTGAGCTTCATAGCGGTCATCGCAGGCTTGCTCCTCATGAGGGTCAACAGGCCAACTTCGAAACGCGAGTCGAAGAGCGTGATGAGAGACCTGGCGGAAGGCCTGAGGTACATTCGCGGCAACCGGAAGCTGGCCACGATAATCGTAACGGTAGGAGTGATAAGCCTTTTCGTGCTGAATTTCAACGTCCTCGTGCCCGCGTTCGCAAGGGACGTACTCCATCAGGAGGCCTCGGGTTACGGTTTCCTCACGTCAGCCATGGGCCTCGGCGCCTTCGTTGGCGCGCTCACCTTGGCCACCTTTGCCTCCCGTGAGAGGGGTGTAACTCGCTTTCTGGCAGGAGCCATCCTCCTCCCCCTATTCACGATCGTCCTTGGCCTCACCCGGCAGTATATGTCGTCTGTAGCAACCATCGCGTTCCTGGGGTTCTCCATGATACTGTTCACGACCACAGCCAATGCCACCACCCAGCTCACCGCGCCTGACGAACTGCGGGGCCGCGTGGTGAGCGTATACATGCTCATCTACATCGGTGTCACTCCGGCAGGCGCTTTCCTCGCGGGCTGGCTCGCCTCTCGCCTCGGGCCGGGCACCGCCCTGGTGATCCTGGGATCGGTAGGCCTCGGCTTCGCAATCTACGTCGCAAGCCGCCGGGCTGCGCTCCTCGAAACCCCTCGCGGCTCCGCTCCAGGGCGCACTCGAGGACACGCATCTTCATCCTCATCTTCATCTTCACCCAACAAGCAGCATGGCACTCGCCTCGAAGCGCCGCCCGCGGGGCGCATAATCGAGAGCGCGAAACCAACTCAACCCATATTCGGACGGACGGCGCCCCATCTAGCGCCGGCGCACAACCTTCAGCCTCCCGGCCCCGGCAAACCTCTGACCCCGCTTCTCACCGTGCAGGGGCCATTCGTCCACGATCACGTGGCCGGAATACGATGACGCGTTCACGAACCTGCACTGCCATTGCCTCGCAACAACACTGTGTCCACCCTCCTCAATGTATACTATGCTCCCCCTCCCTTCCCTTCCTTTGCTTTCCTCCTGCGCCGTCTAACGCCTCTCGGACGGTTCATCAGACCCCGCGGCGCCAACAGACATACCAGTTGGGCAGCCGTGCCCGCCAAAGGAGGGAAGCCCGCGTATACTGCCGACGACATACTCACCACTACTCGCGTACGCGAATGGACGCACCCGAGAGTTGGCAGGTGTCTGAGAGTTGCTCTTGATGACAGCAGTGACGCTATGTTATACTATGTACGATGCGCTGTTGGAGTCGCCACCGAGGTTTGTTTGCGGCGACACAGGCACTTGTCCGAACCGGTGCCGTATGGGAGGCGTTACCATGAAGACTGACCAAGAGTGGCTCTCTGTGCAGGAAGTGGCGGATTACCTCGGAGTGGCACGCCCTACCATATACCGGTGGGCGAAGGAGTCGAGAATCCGCATATACAAGCTGGCAAAGGGGGTTGCCAGGGTGAGGCGCCAGGACCTGGAGGCATTCCTGCAACAGGCCGGGATGTTGTATTCAGATACGGCGGGTCGTGCTACGCAACCAGGCTTTGTGCGTGAGACTGCAGAGTCGCAGCTGCAAGAGACAGACCCGATACTTGATGTCCTCGGCTCCCTTTCTGGAGACCCGCTTTCGGCCGAAGACATCGAGAAGGAACTCTACTAGCGAAAAGGAGCGGATCTGAAGCATGGTGTCTGGGCCGGTTTTCATAGACACGTGGGGCTGGATCGCCCTCGGACATCGAAAGGACCCGCGGCACGATGAAGCAGCCCAGTACTACAGAACCCTCCGCTCCGAAGGCGAGCGGGTCTACACGAGCGACTACGTCCTTGACGAGGTGATCACTCTCATCTTTCGCAGGGAGAGCTTCGACGAGGCCACCCGTTTCGTTAACGGCATCATCGCGGCAGCCCGTATGGGATACATCAGCGTTGAGCGCATCACTCCAGAACGTTTTGCTGCAGCCTGGGATCTGCGCGTCCGCCTAAAGGACAAAGTGCGGATCTCGTTCACAGACCTGACGTCCATGATAGTGATGAGGGATTGCAAGGTGAAGCATGTGCTCACTGAAGACAGGCATTTCACCCAAGTGGGGCTGGGGTTCCAGTTGGTGCCCTGACCGGGACCATCCGCAAAGGCCATGTGACGGATCCACTTTCGTCGGCACAGGCGTCGAGGTGGTCTCCATGGAACCATGACATAAGTCCGAATTGCCACCAAGGTGGGCGTGGTCTCAGGCGCAAGCATGGACCTGTCCCCGGCGAGGGTGAAAAGGCGTGCGAGGAAAGCCTCGCGCGGCTTGGCACGGACTACATAGACCTCTACCAGGTCCACTTGGACGATCCGAAGGCTCCCGTCGAGGACGCGGAGGTCCCTGTCCTCCATTGCCGCATGTAGACGCCTGACGTCCTGGTAGAACTGGTCCTTGTCCCCGGTGATGATGTAGCCCCTGACGCCGCGCCTGGCGGCCGGCCCGATGAACGGGACTATCTCATCGATGCCGCGCACAGCAGGGACGACCGCTATGAACCCACGGCTCTGGAACGCGTCTCCCTAAGACTGCACAACAAGGAGTATGCCACCTACCACCCGCGGAAGTATGAAGAGGTTCCCAAGCACCAGCACTGGAAAATCCCAGATGGTGACCGCGCCGCCCCCGCGCGAAGGTTGCTTCCTTCCAGCGTGATCCACCCAACGTGATGCACGAGGCCGTACTGCTTGTAAGTTCGGCGTCAGGGGCCTATAATGATGGTGTCGCGAGAGAGCTTTTCGGTGGCGCGGTCAGGTAACAGCTATGCCAAAGGAGGCTGTCTCGGCGGCTCCAGGATTGGCACGTTCGGCGCCGAGGCCGAGGAGTCGGCCATTAAGGGGCCAATAGACCGGGAATCAGAGGTGCAGTGATGAAGAACATCGACAACGGCGCTCCGAAGAGCGGGATCGCGATCGTGACCGATAGTGGCGCAAGCCTGCCAGAAGAACTGATCGAGAAGTACGACATAGCGGTCGCGCCTGTCGGGATACAGTTTGGGAGCGAATCATACCGCGACGGCGTGGATATCACGCGAGAGGAGTTCTATGAGAAGCTCAACGGACCGGACATCCCGATGACTTCCCAACCTGCACCGGCGGAGTTCATCTCCATATATCGCAGATTGCTCCAGCGTGTCAAGACCATCATCTCCATCCACATCACGTCCACCGGGAGCGGGACGTTCCAGGTGGCCAACCTCGCGAAGGCGAGTTTTCCCGGTGCCGATATAGAGGTGGTCGATTCGCTCTCCGCGTCCATGGGCACGGGATTCATGGTGCTCGCCGCCGCCGAGGCCGCACAGCGCGGAAAGACGAAGGAGGAGATCCTCCGCCTCCTGTCGGAACTCAGGCCGCGCATCAGCGCGTACGCGGTCATAAAGTCCGTGAGACACCTCCTGAAAAGCGGGCGCATTCACAGGGGCCAAGCGCTCATCGCTTCCCTGCTTGCGATAAAGCCCTTGATCTCCGTGAAGGAAGGGGTCGTCGAGGTAGTGGACAGGGTCAGAACCTACCAAGGCGCCCTGGACAGGCTCGTTGAGCTTACGAGAGAGGCCGCGGGGGACTCAAGGGTGAGGGTCTCGGTCGTCCACGGAAACGCTCTTGCCGAGGCGAAGCGGTTGCGCGACCGGCTTAAGCAGGTTCTGAACTGCGGGGACATCGTTTTGTCCGATATCGGTCCTCCCCTCGCGGTCCATGGCGGGCCGGGCATCATCGGGGTCGTGCTCCATCCGGTGTGATACCGAGACGCCGGCCGCAACCAGGACAGGCCCACTGCCGCCGCGACCTTGCACGCATCTTGCGCGCATGTGGGGTGCGAAGTGAGAGTGCTCTCCCGAGGGGCCGTTCCTCGTCGCCTGCAGAAGACACCACGGGAAGGGTGATGAACTCAATGAACTACCGTGAGTGTGGGAGTCTTCGGTTCTCAGAAGTGGGCGTGGGCTGTTATAGCCTGGCAGGAGCGTACGGCAGGAAGGACCTGGACGAGTTCGCGAGGATGATTCGGCGCGCCTACGAGCTCGGGGTGACGTTCTTCGACACGGCAGACGCATATGGCGATGCGGAGTCGATCCTCGGGAGGGTCGTGCGTGACTTCCGGAGCGCGATACATATTGCCACCAAGGTGGGCGTGGTGTCGGGCGCAAGCATGGACCTCTCCCCCGCGAGGGTGAAAAGAGCGTGCGAGGAGAGCCTCGCGCGGCTCGGCACCGACTATATCGACCTCTATCAAGTCCACTTCGACGACCCGAAGACCCCCGTCGAGGACGTGGTCGGCGCTCTGGAGGACCTGGTGGCTTCAGGCAAGATCCGTCATTACGGCGTGGGCCACCTGGCGGCGGAGAAGATCGCCAGATACGTTGAGGTCGGTCGCCCCTTTTCCGTCCTCATGGAGCTGTCGGCGGCGGCCAGGGACGCCCGCTCAAAGCTCCTCCCTCTCTGCAGAAGGCACAGGATGGCCGCCATAGCGTTCAGCACGACAGGCCGCGGCATCCTCACCGGGGCGATCCGAGAGGGTCACGTGTTCCCCGACGGCGACATCCGTCAGTACGATCCGCTCTTCCAACGCGAGCAGTTCCGCTCCGCGCTCAGGGTGGCAGCAAGGCTCGCGGACGTCGGGCGCCGCTACGGGAAAACCCCCGCCCAGGCCGCAATAGCGTGGGTGCTTGCCCAGCCGGGCGTAGTCTCGGCTCTCACCGGCCCGTCTAGCGTCCCGCACCTCGAGGAAAACGTGGGCGGCTCTGGGTGGAAGATCTCGGACGAGGATCTGGCGTCGTTTGACGCGTTTCTCTCAGAGGAGGACGCGAGGCTGGACCGTGAACGGAGGCAGGCGGTGGTCACGATCGCAACCTCAGCCCTGCCTCAAGACCCGGCGGCCGCCTTCAGAGACCTGGTGTACGCCCTGGACACCGCTGCCACGACTGGAATGTGCTCCGAGGCGCAGATCGTGCCCCTGTTCGAGGAGCTGTTGGCTTTCCAAGGGGCGGGCGGTGAACACGGGAAACACCTGGACAGCGGCGTTCTCGAGGGCATTCGCCGCCGGCTGAAGGCATTAGTGACCGCGACCGGGACGGGGGACGGAGACGGAGACGGGTTAGGTTTTCGTCGCCTTTCTTGACGGCGCCAAGTGGGCGTGCAAGACACTCCCGGCTATTGGGCCATTGGGGCCGGTTGCCGGTGATTGCACGACGGGGCGTTGAGAATTCGGCTATCCGGCGCGCCGAATTCGAACGAGGCGCGCCCCGAGCGCGCCGTCCCCGGAGGGCAATCACCGGCAACCCGGCAACTGCTGCAAGAGGGGCGCGGATCAATGCGCCCTCACTTAGGCGAGCGGCGAGCGCCCCGCCCGAGCATTGTGCTTTCGTCGTGAGGGATCGCGCATGGGAACGCAACACGAGCGTGGGGGAGACATAACGGGCTTTAGATGTGTACCTGGAATTGTGGAGCTCGAGGCGCGAACCGGCGTTGTGCGCCTCAATCGTGCCGCGCTGCCGCGCGCAGCAGAGCGGATAGTCTTCGGACGCGGGCTTGCCACTAGCGTCGTGCCCGAGGCGGTGGCCGGGCTCGCGGAGGCCGGGCGCCGCGGCGTCCTCGTGGTCGTCGGAGAATCGAGTTCCAGAGCGCCGGGAATAGCCGCGCTCGTCGACGGCATGAAGAGCTTCGGTGCCAGGGTCTTCGTCGTTCGCGGCCACGCCGACCACGCAACCATCCGGGCGGGCATAGAATCTGTCCGGCGGGGACGTCTGGGTCTCGTAGTCGCCATCGGTGGCGGCACGGTCATCGACGTCGCGAAATCCATCGCAGCCCTTGCGTATCAGGACCAGGGCAGCGGGGGCGGTGCCTCGTCCGTCTCGGGAGCGACTTCGCGAGAAGACCTAGACCTTCTGACAAGTCCCGGTCTCCGTCCTGCGGATGGACACGACAAATCGGAGGCTCTAGTGGATATTGCCGCCTACCAACTGGGCCGGAGGAGGTTGTCATCAGAGAGGACGCTCCCCTGGGTTGCTGTGACGACGACATCCGGCACAGGCTCGGAGAGCACGGACAACGCCGTTATTGAGCTTGGCGAAGAAAAGAGGAGCCTTCGCGGCATCCCGTCCCCACGTTTCATCGCGGCCGACCCCGCGCTCACAGACCCGCTTCCTCTCGCCCCAACGATCATCGCGGCGGTGGATGCTATCGCCCAGGCGCTCGAGGTTTTGGCGAGCCCCGCTGCATCAGAAGAGGTCCAGCAGGTGGCGTTGGCGGCGTTCGTCGCGCTCGCGCGCGGTATGGAGGATTTGTACGCAGTCGCATCGCACGCCGTTCGAGAAACCGAGCTGGATGGAACGGCTCCCGCCACGCCGGACCGGCACCGCACGCCTGCGGTCAGCCGGGCCGAGTCGCCTGGTTCCGCGAGCAGGGTGGACCCTGCCACCCGCGACACCTTGTCCTGGGGAAGCCTCCTGATGGGCATGGCTTTCGCCAACGGGCGACTCGGGTTACCCCATGGACTCGTCCACTTCTGCAACCGCTTCGGTCTATCTCATGGCAATATGGTAGGGATCCTGCTGGTGCCTGGGCTCAGGGTGCAAGCACGCGACACGGAAACCTCGACGCGGCTGGCGCGGGCGGCTCGAGCGTTGGACCAAGCCTTGCAGCACAAGGCCTCGGAGGACAGAGATGCTCCAGCACCGGAGAGGGAGGGAGGAAGCCGGGCCCCTCGGATTGCTATGCCACAGTCCGTCCGATCCGGACCCGAACCACTTTTCCGGTGGTTGGCCTCGAGAATCCCGGCGCTCTTCGAGGCGATCGGCCTGCCGCGCACCCTCATAGAGGCTGGCCTAGCCGGCCCCGACCTGGACTGGATAGTCGCCAGGGAACTGGAAAACCACCCGACATTCGGCACCCCGGCGCGGCCGGCCACGCCTGCGGAGCTCAGGGACGTGCTCGAAGGAGCCTGTGAGGAGCCTGGGCACAGAACGTTGTCGAGGCGCGTCTGAGAGGCGCGCGAGGTTGTCCAACTTCCCAACAACGCCCAAGCGGGGGCAAGAAGCGAAGCCCCGCGTCGCACGCCCGACAGCGCGTTGCGTGCCGTTCCTCGCGTGCCACGCGGCGCGGGGCTCGGGCTGCCAACGGCCCGCAGGGACAGGAAAAAGGAAAGGCGACGCGGGCCGCGTTCGCCGTCTCGCATCGCCTTGGCTTCACTGCTGCCCCCTACAGCACCCTCCCGCCGGGAGCGTCCCCTTCCTCCCTCGTAAGCTTCTGCTTTGCGCTCTCATAGGCGAAGAAGCGTCCTATGTTCTCAAGTCCAACCATGCCCACGAGTTTCCCATCTTGAACCACCGGCAGCGACGAGCAGTTGCAGCCGCGCATCTTCTCATACACTTGGGCCAGCATGTCCGTGGGGCTGAGCGTAACGAACTCTACCTGCATCGCCTCGGCCGCGCTGATCTCGGGGCCCTTCTCATGAAGGGCCGCAAGCACGGAGGCTTTAGTCAGGATCCCTTTCACGACCCCACCCTCGACGACCGGGAAGTCGTCCTGGCAGCCCCGGTATGCCCGTTCAAGGACTGCGGCCAGAGGCTCGGTGGGCGACACTATCTCGAACCTCGTCGTCATGACCCGGTTGACCGGCACGCCGCCCAGGACTCGTCGGATCTCCGCTGTGCGCTCCTCAGTGCCCGCTCCCATGTAGATGAAAAGGGCGATGAATATGAGCCACGGGTTTGTAAAGAGCCCGAGCAGGGCGAACAGGAACGCGAACCCCTGCCCCACTGAGGAGGCAATGCGGGTGGCTTCGAGGTAGTTCATCCGCATCGCGAGGATGGCTCTCAGGACACGCCCGCCGTCCATCGGGAACGCGGGGATGAGATTGAACAGGCCCAGGATGACGTTGGCCGAGGCAAGGCTCGCCACGAAGCGCCCGCCCCAGAGATACTCGATCGTTCCGAGTCCCATTGCGATCCCGGTGGCGCGCAGTGCCGCGATGAATACCGCAGCGAGCCCTAGGCTTACGGCGGGTCCAGCGATCGCGACGAGCAGCTCCTGCCTGGGATCATCGGGGATCTCCTCGAGCTGCGAGACGCCGCCGATGGGAAGCAGCGTGATCTCCTTTACCTTGATGCCGAACCTGCGTGCCACGAGGCTGTGCCCAAGCTCGTGAAGGGTGACTGAGGCGAAGAGAGCGATGATGAACCCCAGGCCGCCCAAGCTCGAAGCAAGTCCCGCCCCGACCACACCAGAGATCAACATGAATACCAGGAACAGAAGAAACGACCAGTGAAGGCGGATGGGGATGCCGGCGACCTCTATCAGAGTGAACGACTGACGCAAGGTCTCACCTCCTACGTAAAGACACCGTTTGGTAGCGCCGGCGCGCAGCCTTGTACCTCCTTTCGGCGCCCTGTGCGCTTTCACCTGCCTGTAGCATAATATGCCGCCTGTACGGGCCTTGCGAAAACGAAGGCTCAGCGAAAGTGCACGAGGTGAGCAGCGCCCCGGGACCCTCTTGATGACCGACGATCTCTCCTGGCACAATGGTATAATCACAGGTACAATCGCAGTACCGGCATAATGACCGGTATGCTGTCGGTACCGCTCGCTAGAAGGAGCACGGCAACCCGTGCGCGAGCGCGCCCCCCGAAGGCGCCCGCGCTCCGGCGATCGGCCGAGCGGCATCTCTGCGCCCAAACACGCATGGCGCGCACAGCAGAAGGGAGCATGTCCAACTCCATGAAACGAGGGATTTTCCTCGCGTCAATTGCCCTGTCCGTCACCCTCATAGCTGTGGGACTTCTGAGAGGCGATCCCGCACGCGTCTTCGCCAACGCGGTGGTCGTGTGCCTCTCCTGTATAGGGATACAGTGACCGCCCTTGCTCGCGTGGGGAAACCCTCAGGACAGGCCCGCGACGGGCCACGGCAGATGGGCAGATGGGATACGGGAGGCCGGGCCAGAGCAAGCAGGCCAGGGCCGACAGGGGCGAGTCGGACAGGGGCGACAAGACGGCGCTCACGCATAGGCCCCGTTTCAATTGTCTTGCATCCGGCGCCCCGGCCTGGCCTGGCCGCGCCGACGAGGGGGGATATGCAACGTTGCGGAAGCGTTCTTCGCTGGACCATTCGTGGTTGAACCAGCCTCATGAACCCAAAGCAGCATCAGGACCTGCCAGCATGTCGATACAGTCGACGCGGCCGGCCGCCGCCAAGCTCGCGCAGGCGGAAAGCGCACCTCGGAGCGCGATGGCAGCGCTCCCACGGCTCGCCCGCGCGTACGGGCCGACGACACGCAGGCGAGGCCTCTGGCAGGCCTTGAGCTTCGTCCTGGCCAATTCGTATTTCGTCAAGTTCCTCAAGTACGTCCCCTGCCCCACGCTCAACTGCTACGCGTGTCCCGCCGCAAGCTTCGCCTGCCCCATAGGCACGCTCCAACACTTCGCGGCGACGCGCCGGGTTCCGTTTTTCACCCTCGGCATCTTGGGAGCGATCGGGACAGTCGTCGGAAGAGCGGTCTGTGGCTGGGCGTGCCCGGTAGGAGGGCTTCAGGAGCTCTTGTATAAGGCCCCGGTACGAAAGGTTCGAGTCTCGAACCGTCTCACGTTCGTGAGATACTTGGTGCTCGCAGGGCTCGTGTTTGCAGTGCCCTTCCTTACTGGAGAGCCTTGGTTCTCCAAACTGTGTTTCGTGGGCACGCTCGAGGCCGGCGTGCCGCTCGCCCTTGGGGACCGAACGATCCGCTCGCTCATCGGCCCGTTCTTCTGGCTCAAGGTCGGGATCACCGCAGCGCTTCTGCTGATGATGGTCTTTGTCAAACGGCCCTTCTGTCGTTTCGTGTGCCCGCTAGGCGCCATATACGCTCCATTTAACAGGATAGCGCCGAGCTCCATCGCTTTCAGGGAGGACCTGTGCGTGCGATGCGGAAGGTGCACTGAGGTGTGCCCGATGGACCTTGACGTTCCGAAGGAAATCAACGGTCTCAACTGCATCCGCTGCCGCGAGTGCGTCGGGATCTGCAAGGCGCTTCCGCGGCCAGGAGCTTGACAGGCGCGACATGCGCCGATACGCGCCCGCGAACGGGCGCGCCCTCCGCGGCCATGCAGCCGAACAGGTCGACGTGCCAACGGGCAGACCGGTAGGAGAAAGCGCCTGCCGGTGCGCGCGCAAGAGCCTTCATTGATACGCAGCACCCTTCGGAGGCGCGAATCCTGGCGCACCCCCTGACACGGCGCAGGCCCCTGCCGGTGCAGGCCTTCACCGGTACATCTTCACCGGTACATGAGGTACTGCTCCCGAATCTCCGCGAACTCACGTAGCCCTGGCTCCCATCTCGCAATAATCTCGTCCGGGGACGCGCCCTCCTCGAGCCAGGCTCTGAGTTCCGCGCCTCCGGCGAGAAGGTCGATGAAAAGACGGTGGCTGGCGCTGCCTCCATCGGCGCCTCGCCACTGAAACTCCAGCTCGTTCTGTTTCCTTGCGGCATGGAGCATCGAGACCCCGAGAAGCACCGCACGAACCTCCCCAGGGTCTGTCACATGCACCTCAACTCCGCCGCACTCCACCCCGCTGTGCTTCGAGAACATGGGCCTGAAGCGTGCCGGCCTGAAGCGCACGCCCTTTAGACTCATATCGTTCAATACCTCGGCAAGGCCGAAGGGGTCGAGCCAAGGCGCGCCGATGAGCCTGAAAGGCTTGGTCGTTCCCCTTCCTTCGGAAAGGGTCGTGCCCTCGAAGAGGCAGGTGCCCGGGTACACCAGGGCTGTTTCAAAGCCCGGCATGTTGGGGGTGCCCGTCCAGAAATGACCCGTATCAGGGAAGAGCATGTGTCTTTCCCAGCCATCCATGGGAACCACCGTGAGGTCCACGTCGATCCGCGATCGCGCGGCGAACATGGCGGCAAGCTCGCCAGCGGTCATGCCGTGGCGCATGGGAATACGCTCATAGCCCACGAACGACCGGTACCGGGGATCGAGGAGGCTCCCTTCGATGACCGTCCCGCCGAGCGGGTTGGGCCTGTCCGTAACTATCACAGGCTTCCCGGCCTCGGCTGCGGCCTCGATGCACAGGGCCACCGTCGCAAGGCCCGTCCAATAGCGCGAGCCGATGTCGTTGCCGTCACAGACCAGCACATCGATGCCATCAAGCATCTCCGGGGTGGGCTTCACGGCCTCCCCGTACAGGCTGACGACCTCCACGCCGGTGAGCTCGTCCGTCCCGTGCCACACCTTTACTCCGGCCTGTTCACAACCCCATAGACCGTGCTCCGCCGCGTAGATCCGGGCGAGCTTTATCCCCGAGCACTCGCTGAAAAGCTTTATGATCGGCACTGCCCGTTCGTCCACGGCGTTGTAATTCGCTACGAGCCCGACCCGCGCCCGCGCCTTGCCAAAATACCTCTCGGGCTCCTCGAGCAGCCTCGTCACCCCGAGCTTAACCCTGGGATCGCCCCTTGCGGCGCTCGCGGGTCTGTCCCTGCCGTTGCCACTACGCCACAAGGCTGGCGTGCTCGCGGCCCCTGTACCGCGTCGGCCCCCGTCCCGGGCGGTCGGACGTCCACTCGCCATTTCCATGTCCCCTTCCTGAAACGCCCTATAAGGATAAGCGCCCGAGCCGCCTAAGTATGGCGCCAATAAATAGTTCTCGTCTCCTTTCTTGACGGCGCTAGGGTTGCCGGTGCTTGCACGACGGGGCGTGGAGAATTCGGCTGTCTTAAGCGCCGAATTCGAACGAGGCGCGCCGCAAGCGCGCCGTCCCCGGAGGGCAACACCGGCAACCCTGGGTAGGACCCCTCCGCCGAAAAGTAGCGCGAACTTCTGGCGACATACTTAGATCTTCCGCGATGCCAACGCGTCCACGGTCTTCATGAGCAGCTCCATCGCCTCGTCGGACCGCCTCATGGCCACCGCGGTAAAAAGGCAGTCGATTACGACGAGTTGGGTCAACCGGGATGTCATGGCGCCCCCCCTGAGCCTGGTGGCCTCGTGAGCCGTGGTGCAGAGCACGATGTCCGAGGCCGTGGCCGCTGGTGATGTCGGGAAGTTCGTGATGCAGATGGTGCGCGCGCCGCCTTTGCGCGCGAGGTTTATGACATCGGTTGCCTCGCGCGTCCGACCGGAGTAGGTTATCACGACCGCCACGTCCTCCGGGCCGAGCAGGGCGGCTTGCGTAAGCTGGGCGTGGGTATCGAGGTAGCTGAAAGCCGTCATGCCTATGCGCATGAACTTGAGCTGCGCGTCCTGGGCTACCACCCCCGACGAGCCAACACCAAAGAAGAATACCCGTTTCGCGCCCTGGATGGCTTCCGCGGCGCGGGCCACAGCATTCGGGTCCAGTACCTTGGCTGTGTCCTCAATCGCCTGGAGGGTAGTGGTGAATATCTTGTCACAGATGGTGGGAACGTCGTCCTCAGGCTCCACCTTACCGAAGGCGCCCTCTCTGCTCGTGGCAAGCTCCCGAACCAAAGCCAGTTTGAGCTGGAAAAAACCCGTGAATCCCAACCGCTGGCAACACTTCACCACGGTCGACTCGCTCACTCCCGCAGCCACCGCCAGCTGGGTGGAGGTCATTCCCGCGGCGGACTCCGGGTGTTCCATTATAAAGAACGCCACTTTCTGCTCGGCGGGGGCGAGGGACCCGTATCCCCCTCGGACGACCGCAAGGCAGTAGTCAGGTGTCTTCGCAACCTGCATCACGTTTTCGTCTCTCGCTTCAGCCATGCACCTTTCGCCCTTTGTTTTCAGATTCTTCAGCTCGCCTCGCGCAACTAACTGGTAGCGACTGATAGCGACCTTCTACAAGGTCAGGCCGCTTCCGTACTCGCATATCCCTGGAATGGACACGGGCAGTCGCCCCTTCGGCTTCGCCAGGCCGAAGATGAGCTCTGCCACAGCTCGCATGGTGCACTCCCTAAAGCCGTACGCGGCTATGTACGTGCTTACCGACGGAAACATCTGGATGTCATAGGGGTTCCTCATGGCCACGACGACGAGAGGCACCCCTGTATCGAGCAGCGCGTTCACGAGCGCGCCCTGCTGTTCGTAGAGGTGCGCATTGTAGGATCCAACCACGACCACGTCTACGTCGCTCGAGAGCACGAGCTTTACCGCATCCGCTATCTCGACGGCGGTTGGCGACTGGGAGAACACGAAGCTGCGCGCGCCCGGGACAAAGCGCCTGATCGCGACCGCGAGAGGCGACTCCGATAGCTGCTCCTCCTCCACTTGCGTCAGCGCGCGGATGTCGGGGGACATCACCAAGAGGTTCCGACACTCCCGCGGCGCGAGCGGCACGAGCCCCTGGCGGTTTGCGAGGAGCGTCACCGATTGCCTGGCGATCTCAAGGGCCACCTGGCGATTCTCCTCGCTTCCCACGCGCTCCAGGCCGCGCAGTGAGAGATATCTCTCCGGGTCGAGCAATCCGTAGCGCGCCTTCAACGCAAGCACACGCCCGACGGCCTCATCCAGCCGCTCCTCGGAAAGCGTCCCCTTCCTCACGGCGTCGCGCACGGCGTCGAGGGCGGCACCTTGTTCTGCCTGATTGTGGCAGAGGAGGACCATGTCTGCGCCGGCGTCCAGGGCGCGGACGGCGGCCTCTCCCGTAGTGAACCTCTTCCGGATGGCGCCCATGAAGAGGTCGTCCGTGAGGACCACCCCTTCGAACCCCAGCTCGTCCCTGAGCAACCCAGTGAGCACGCTGCGCGAGAGAGTCGCCGGAATGGCCGGCTCAGGCTCCACAGCCGGGAAGAACACGTGCGCGGTCATGATCGCCTCCACGCCCGCCCGTATGGCCGCCTCGAATGGAGCAAGCTCCACGCTGGCCAACCGTTCCTTGCTGTGTGCGACCGTCGGAAGGTCGAGGTGGGAGTCCACCGTGACGTCCCCTTTGCCGGGAAAATGCTTCGCCGTCGCGACCACCCCCGAACGCTGGTACGCTCGTATCATGGCCACGCCGAGCCTCGTGACCAGGGACACGTCCTCTCCGAACGAGCGCACCCCGATTCCGGGGTTCCTGGGGTTGTTGTTGATGTCGAGGACGGGCGCGAGGTTCATGTTGAACCCTAGAGCTGTCATCTCGTCCGCTGTAACCTCGGCGGCCCTGCGCGCATACTCCTCCGACCTCGTGGCGCCGAGCGCCATGTTCCCCGGGAATACCGTCTCGCCGCGGGTGAGCCGGGCTACCACCCCGCCTTCCTGATCTATGGAGAGGAGAAACCCCACTGGGTGTCTGCGGCGGGATGCGATCTCCTGGAATCTGTGTGTGAGCGACTGGGCCTGGCTTGGGCTGACTATGTTCCTTCCCAAGAACACCGCGTTCCCCACTCTATACTTGGAGATGAACTCCTCGTCGGATGGGGTCAGCTCAGGCCCGTCGATACCGACCATAGCTATCTGACCGATCTTCTCGTCAATGCTCATGGAGCCCACGCGGTCCACGCTTGATGCTCCCTTCTTCGATCATATCTCGCCCGACTCATATGGCGCCCGAAGCACGCGCGTCGCCCAAGGCCGCGATTCGCACCGCATCCCTCGTGTGACCGCGCGCCGCCTCCAAGGCCCGCTCCGCCTCAACCCGTCCGACCGACGCGAGCGCCATTACGATGGCCGTCTTGATGCTCCCGCCCGCCTCGTCCAGGAGCCGTTCGCTCTCCTCGCCGCGAAGGCCAGTAGCTGTGGATACGATCCTGACGGCACGGCGCTTCAGCTTCCTGTTGGTCGCCTGCATGTCGACCATGAAGTTGTCGTACACCTTACCGAGTCTTACCATGGTCGCGGTGGATATCATGTTCAGCACGAGCTTCTGCGCGGTTCCGGCCTTCAGCCTGGTGGAGCCGGTCAACACCTCCGGCCCCACGGCAAGCGATATCGCGACATCGACGTTCAGGTCCAGCTTGGCTGCGTGGTTGCACACGATCGCCACGGTCGCGGCACCGATATCCCTGGCCGCTTTCAGCGCACCCCTCACGTACGGCGTGACCCCGCTCGCAGATATCCCCACCACCACGTCCTTCTCGGTGACGCACCCTGCAACATCCCCAGCTCCAGACGCCTCGTCGTCCTCGGCCGCTTCAACCGAACGGAAGACCGCCCCCGGCCCGCCTGCGATTATCGCGGAGACTTGATCGGACGATACCCCGAAAGTCGGCCCGCACTCAACGGCGTCCAGAATGCCCAAGCGCCCGCTGGTCCCGGCGCCCACGTACAGGAGCCTTCCTCCGCTTGCCATCTTCGCAGCGATCATGTCCACAGCCTTTGCGATGTCAGGGATCGCCTCGGCCACGGCCTCGGGGACACGCCGATCCTCCTCGTTCATCAGGCGCAGGATCTCTTCGGTGCTCATCCGGTCAAGCCCTCGGGAACGGGGGTTCATTTCCTCCGTCGTGAGGTCAGCATAATCAGTGTTGTCCACACTCACCACCGCTTTCCGCGCCCTCACATCCACTTCGCGCGCGAGAACCGACGAATGCGGCCCGCGTCATGGCGGTCACTGCATGCCACTGCATATCGGCGAGGGTGCGCAAGTTCTCTTCCAGGCCCCGTCGTGCAAGCACCGGCAACCCCTCCCGATAGTCGGAAGTATTTCTACACCCCCAGTTGGGTGCGATCACTGGCGGTCCCTCTCGAAGGCGGGAGCGCCCCGACATGCGCGCTCACCGAGCATGGAGATGGCAAGCGCACAAGTGCCCCCTGCTCACCTCGCGCGGCTCTGGCTTGACTCTCTTGCACGCTTCCGACACATAGGGACACCTCGGGTGAAACGGACAACCCGGAGGTGGATTGATCGGGCTGGGCGGTTCTCCTTCGAGCTTCACCTTGCTTAGTTTCCGTTCTCTCGGGTTCCAGCCAGGAATAGCCGACATCAGAGCTTGTGTGTACGGGTGAAGCGGCTCGTCAAACAACTCCACGGCCGGCGCCGATTCAACCACGTTCCCCAGGTACATCACCATGATCCTGTCGCTCATGTGATGGACCACATCCAAGTTATGGGAGATGAAGACGAGGCACATGTTGGTCTCGCCCTGGATCCCCTTGAGCAGGTTGATGATTTGGCTCTGAACCGAGACATCCAGCGCAGAGGTGGGTTCATCACAGATCAGCAGCCTAGGGTTCACCGCGATCGAGCGCGCAATGGCGATCCTTTGCCGCTGGCCGCCGGAGAACTCGTGAGGATACCTGCGAGCGTATTCCGGGTACAGCCCCACCTTTCGCAAGAGCTCGGCGACGCGCTCGTCTACCTCCGCCGCGCTGTCGAAGAGCCTATGCGTGTCAAGAGGCTCGCGTATTATGTCCCTCACGGTCATCCGCGGGTCCAGTGAGTCGAAAGGATTCTGGAATATCATCTGCACGTCTTTTCTGAACGTCTGTTTGACGCGCTTTCCCAAAGCCCTCGAGATATCATGGCTCCGTCCGCTCGGATCGTGATAGGTTATGGTTCCGGCTGTCGGCTCGTATATCTTCGCAATGGTCCTTCCTAGGGTGCTCTTGCCGCACCCTGATTCACCCACGATTCCTATGGTCTCGCCTTCACTGATCTCAAAGTCGACGGCCTCGAGCGCCCTCACATAGCCTGTGACCTGGAGGAATACGCCGGATCTTATGGGAAAGTACTTCCTGAGACCGGCTGCGGAAAGGATCTTCATCCGGCCTCACTCCCCTCGTACAGCCAGCATGCCACCGTGTGGCCCCGGCCGAGCTCGAACTCGGGCGGCTCGAGCTCCTTGCACTTGGCCATCGCTCTCGGACACCGCGGGTTGAACCTGCAACCGTCTGGAAACTGGTCGGCCCTAGGCACATACCCCTCGATGTAAGGCAGCTCCTTGCCCTTGTACTCCCGCTTGACGCGGGAAGCAAGCAAACCTGCGGTATAAGGGTGGAGAGGGTTATCGAACATCTCCACTACTTGCGCCTTTTCAACGATCTTGCCGGCGTACATCACATGCACCCTATCGGCGATCTCCGCAACGGTGCCGAGATCGTGAGTGATGAAGATGATGGACCCGTCGTACCCGCTCTGAAGGTCCTGCATGAGGTTGAGCACCTGTGCCTGGATGGTGACGTCCAGCGCCGTGGTGGGTTCATCCGCGATGATTATGTCGGGGCTGGTTATGAGCGCCATGGCGATCATGATCCTCTGGAGCATGCCCCCGCTCATTTCGTGCGGGTATTCGTTGTAGCGCTTTTCAGGATCGGGGATGTGGACCAGCCTTAACGTAGCGATTATCCTCTCCTTGGCCTCCGCGGCGCTCCACGGCATGTGCGCCTGGGCGACTTCTGTCAATTGCTGGCCGACGGTATAGAGGGGATCGAACGACGACATGGGTTCCTGGAACACCATGCTGATGCGCATCCCTCTGATCTGCCGGTACTCCGCCTGAGACAGCCCGACCAGTTCGCGATCGCAAAAGACGATGCTGCCCTCGATCTTCGCCGGAGGCGCCTTGACGAGCCCCAGTATGGAGTGGGCGGTAACGCTCTTTCCGCATCCGGACTCGCCGACGAGCGCAAGGACCTCCCCCCTGTCCAGGTGGAAGCTGACGTCGTCCACCGCCCGCACGATGCCCTCGGGCGTCGGGAAGTAGGTCTTCAGATTGCGCACCGTGAGAATGCGTTCGCTCGTGCCGGTCATACCTTCTCAACCGTCCTATATGGATCAACCGCGTCCCTCAAGGCATCCCCCACGAAATTGAAGGAGAGCACGGCTACCATTATGAATAGTCCGGGCACCATCAGCCACGGGTGGGACTCGAGTTCGCTCAGAGACTGGGCCTGGCTGAGCAAAAGCCCCCAGCTAGTCATGGGCTCCTTGATGCCGAGGCCAAGAAAGCTGATGGTGCTCTCGCCGAGGATCATCCCTGGGATGGACAAGGTCGACACGACGATGAGGTAGCTCAGGGTATTCGGTATCAAGTGTCTCGTGATGATCTTCCAATCTGAGACGCCCATCACCTTGGCCGCGAGAATGTACTCCTTCTCGCGAAGGCTGAGCGTCATTCCGCGCATGACCCTCGCCACCCCCATCCAGCCGATGAGAGAAAGCACCGTCACGATCCCGAAGTACACCCAAGTGCTGGGCCAGCTCGGCGGGATGATCACCGCAAGCGCAAGCCACAACGGAATCCTCGGAAATGACCTGAGGAGCTCGGTAAACCTCTGGATGAGCACATCAACCCATCCACCGTAGTAACCCGAGAGCGCCCCTACGATCGCCCCGATGAAGACACTGAGGAACGTCCCGAGGAGGCCGACGGTCATGGACACCCTGCCGCCGACCAGGATCCTGGAAAAGAGGTCACGGCCGAATCTATCAGCGCCGAGGAGGAGAAGCATCGCTTTGTCGGTGGACGCCTCCACGCCGAAGAGGTGCAGGTCTGTCTCCCAAAGCCCCAGGAACCTGTATTTCTCTCCCCTCACAAAGAACCTTATCGGCACCACGGTGGTGGTGTCCTCGACATAGACCAGCTCGAAGGTGACGGGGTCCCTGCTCCTCTTCATCCCGTATATGTGAGGCCCGACCCATCTGCCATCGGGATCCGTCCACCTTATCTTCGAAGGCGGGGCATAAACGAAGTTCCTGTGGGTCTCAGCGAAATTGTACGGGGATATGAAATCGGCGAGGAGCACCACGAAATAGAGTATCGCGAGCGCCACCAGCCCGACCATACCCAGCTTGTGCTTGAAAAAGCTCTCGACAACCCTTTTTCTGGTTCCTTCCATGTGGACGCTCCCAGCTCTAGCTCATCCTTATCCTCGGATCGAGGAAGGCGAGCGCGATGTCAGCAAGCAAGTTTCCGATCTGTGTGATGAACGCGATGAACATCAAAAAGGCCATGACCAGGTACTGGTCGTGATTGAGCAGCGCGTTGTAGAAAAACGGACCCATCGTGGGGAGGTTCAGCACGATGGCTGCGATTATCGTGCCGCTGAATATGTTGGGAAGCTCCGCTCCGGCGATGCTCACCATGGGGTTGAGCGCGTTCTTCACGGCGTGCGTCCTGATGCGTCGCTCGTCTAGACCATAGGCCCTGAGAGCCGTGACGAACGGGGAGCCCACCACATCGAGCATGTTGCCCCTCATCACCCTCATGAGCCCCGCCAGGCCACCCACCCCAACCACCACGATGGGCATCCACAAATGCTTGAGAAGGTCCACGAATTTCGCGAGGCCCCATGGGGCGCCTATGAACTCAACTGAGAACAGCCCTCCGATGGATGTGGCGCCAGCCTTGAGCGCAAAGAACATCATTATCAGCGCGAGGAAGAAATCAGGGATCGAGATGCCGATGAACCCCACGATGGTCATGGTGTAATCCAAGGGTGAATAAGGGTGTAGGGCCGAGTAAATGCCCATGGGCACGGCAAGGAGCCACTGAAACACAACTGTCAAGAGCGCGACCATGACGGTCCAACCCATCCGCTCCCATATGAGGTCCGCGACAGGCCGCTCGTAAGCAAAGGAGTAACCGAAGTCCCCCCTCGTCACCACGGCTTTCGCCCACATCAGGTACCTTATATAAGCGGGCCTGTCGAGCCCGAGCCGCTCTCTCAGAAGCCTGATCTGTTCCGGAGATATCCTTGGGTTATCCAGGTACTGGCTGACGAAATCCCCGGGCTGCAGCTCGGTGATCCAGAAACAGATCACCGACGCGAGAACCATCATGGGGATCATAATGAGGAACCTTCTCGCTATGAACGCCCGCATCCGCGCCCTCTCCCCTGCCAGTTTAGGACCTTAAGCTGAAACCATGACCCGGCCCGGGCCACCGATTACCGGCGGAGGGGGAGGGGGAGGACGATCTCCCCCTCCACGCCCCAACCGAACACGGCTCAGCCGAACCGGCATGCACAAGCGACAAGCGCCGCCGACGTTGCGGACGCTACTGCCTGTATGCTGTATAGGTCGAGAAGTATACCACGCCTTGTTTGTCCTGCCAAACGTTGCCCAGCGACTTGTTGGCCGCGAAGAGGTTCATCTCCTTGGTGACGAAGATGACAGGGACCACGTCGAAGTAGATCTCTTGCACCTCGTCGTAGACGGCCTTCCTCTTGGCCGGATCGGTCGTGACCGAGCCTAGGTCGAAGAGGGTATAAAGCCTCTTCTCCCAGTCAGTCATGTTGCTCGTGATTGCCGTGAGCGTGTTCTTGTCCAGCGTTGAATAGTGCCAGTAATACAGCTGTGTTCCAGGCTGCCATATGGCCTTGCGGAGCTCGAGGTCAGGCTGGTTCCCGAATGCCCTGATGCCTGCCTCGAAATTGCCCGCGCCGAACATGTTCCCGACGAGCGTCGCGTCGAGAATCTGCAGATTGACCTTGATGCCGGCTTTCTCCAGGTCTTCCTTGAAGATCAGAGCGATGTCCTGGTGATCCTGCGGTGCGCTGGCAACTGTCAGCGTGAACTCAACTCTCTTCCCATTGGGGAACAGCCTGAACCCGTCACGGCCCCTGTTCTTGAGGCCGAGCTTGTCGAGGATGGCGTTCGCCTGCTTGGGATCGTACGGTCTCATGATCTCCTCGACCTTCGGATTGTAGAAGGCCTTATTGGAGGGCAGGACAAGGCCCCCGCCAGGGATCGCGAGCCCATTGTACACCTCATCGATGATCCTCTGCCTGTCGAGAAGGAATTCCATGGCCCTGCGGAAGTCAGTATTCCTGAAGAGTTCCCTCAGATCGGGGTTGGCGACGTCGTAATTAAAGGAGATGTGGACCGGGCTCGGCGTCGGCTGGGTGGGCTGGGCCATGAAGACCGTGAACGGCGCTCCCGCCTTCTCCTTAGCCTTCAACACCGGGAAGTCCTTGGCCGAGACTGCCATGTAATCGATCTCGCCGGACATGAATTTCGCGAGCCTGACTTCGTCATCTTTGATGATGAGGTATTCGAGCTTATCGAAGTAAGGAAGCTGGTTGCCGAACCGGTCGACCTTCCAGTAATTCGGGTTTCGCTCGAGGACGACCTTCTGATCCATCACGTACTCGGCGATCCTGTAGGGTCCGTTGGCGATTATCTCCTTCGGGTTGGTGTTGGTGAGCCAAAGCTCGTTGACTGAGTCGGGCCTCTTCTTGTCGATCTTGCTCTCCAGCTTGTGCTTGGGATAAATGTACGCGGCAGAGAGGTTCATGTAGAACGGGCCGAACGGCGACGGTAGAACGGCTTTCACGGTCTTGTCGTTGATCTTGACCCACTGAATCGGCTTTTTCTTCCCGTCGGAAGTATCCACAATGGTAAACCTGTCGACCGAATTGCCCTTGGCCACGGGGTTCATGATGAAGTTCTCAAAGGTAAAGATCACGTCGTCCGCAGTGAGTGGGACCCCGTCCGACCATTTCACGTCCCTCAGGTGAAAGACCACCTCTTTCCCGTCAGGGGACGTCTCCCACGACTCGGCAAGGCCGGGCCTGATCGCGTTGGTGACCGGGTGCAGCTCGACCAGGCCGGTCATGGTCTGACCGATGACTGTGTAGGCGTTGTTATCAAGTGCCCCATAAAAGAGGAACGACTGCGGCGAGGCCGGGAGCGCAAGGCGCAGCGTGCCCCCGCGGATCGGCTTTGCTGAAGGAGTGAGGTCTTCTTGCTCGACGTAGGGCGCGGCCAGTACCGAGGCGCTCATCAGCAGTACACAGGCAAGGACAACCAACCACAGACGTCTCATCGAAAGACCCTCCTTGTCTTGAGACTTTAACCGAGAGCCCACACGACCCATGGCATCTTGCACAAAGCGTCCTTCTCCAAACCGTGCTTCCCCATCGCATCAGTCCTTTCTCGGTGAGTCTATCCCTGGTGGCATACCTTTACTAAAGTGATGGTTCGCTGCCTCACACAGGAATTCCTGCCGGTTTGCGAAAAATCTTCGCAGGATCCATCTGCCATGGAAGAACTTCTTCTCGGATTATGTCGTCCGATAGGAATTTGCGCACACTTGCCGGATCACGAACACCCACGGCCCCTCAACGAGTCGACGACAGCCTCGCGCCCGCACAGCACAGAGAGGAGCGCCCCGCCTCGCGCAGCTTCCCGGGCGCCGCCGGAAGGCAGCGCGTGCCATCCTGCCGGAGTCCACGTGCCCACATGCTGACGAACAGCGCGAACACGTGACGGTCCGCGTGGCGGTGGCAAGAGTCGGACGACGCGAGCAGACGGCGTTCCGACGGGGCGGCATCGCGACGGGTTGACAAGCGATCGGTTGCCTGGTAAAATCAGGATGCGAAGAAAGGAAAGAGATTGATGGTGCAATGCGGGGTGATTGCCGTGAAAGACTCAGGTCTGGAGAAGCGCAAAGAGCTTGTGAGGGAGACAACCCCCCAATACATCCCGCCGCAATTGCGTCTCACCTATGAGGATTATCGCCGGATGTCATCCGGAGAGCGGTACGAGCTCGTGGAGGTGTAGACCTGAGGAAGATGACACCGGCTCCAAGCGTTCTTCATCAAAGAGTCTCCGGAAGAATCGAGAAGGCATTGAGGCAGTGGGTCGATGACCACCAGCTGGGCGAGGTGTATGACGCCCCGGTTGACGTGGTTCTGAGCGAGCACAACGTCGTTCAGCCCGATATCCTGTATGTTTGCGAAGACCGTCTTGGGATAGTCGTGGTCTCGTCGCCGAACGGCTGAAGCCTCCGGCGCTACGCGCGTGCGACCGAGGCCGACGCGTGCCCGCACACGTGCGCAGGCGCACCCCGTCTCTCTTCCCCCTTCCCGCGCGCGGGTGCCTGCGGAGACAGCCCGTCAAGATCAAAGAGACCCCATGTCCCACATGAGCAGGCCCGCGGGCGCCTTCGGCAGGAAATACGTGGTCTTTTTCGGAAAGAGATAGCCGTCGCATGCCTTCTTCAGGATCTCGCTCGCGGCAACCGCCGGCGGGAAAATGGCGACCTGTGCCTTCCCGGAGAGTATCGCGGCGATGTCTGCCGGGCCGTGGTGAGTGTACGCGACCTCACACGCTGCGCCCGGAATAGCCGCTTTGCACGACGCCGCCTCCTCAGCGATCTCAAGGTCTAGACGCCTCAGCATCTCGGGCGTATCACCACAGTAGGCCAGGACCCATAGGCCGGCACGCGTCACCATCGCAAAGGAGGTTCTGTTGCCCGAGCTAGAGATCTGTGAGCAAAGGCGCGTCCAGAGCCGGGAAGCCAAGTCCTCGCAGCCCTCGGGCGCAGGCGGCTTGCTATTGATGAAGAACGCGGCAGCGTCAACAGTGTCGACTATATCAAACACCGAGAGCATCCTTTCCGCGAGGCGGGCTTCCGAGCCCTCGGGCCACCCGGCCACCACCCTATGCGTCGGGAGCACCACCAAACCGGGATCCGCCGTGGAAACGAGCGCCGCCAGGATGCGCATGTGCCTCCGATCACCGGTCTCACGGGCCAGCCTTTTCATGGACTCACACCTATGGTGGCCGTCGGCGATGACAACCGGGCCCGCGCCGACGACCTCTGCAACAGCGGCGGAGGTCGCCGCATCGCGAATCCGCCACACCCTGAGGACTTCCTCCTCCAGGGTTGCAACGAGGTCCGGCTCTGACCCGTCCCGCACGGAAGCGAGGGCTCGCGCAGCCTTCCCAGATGGATCCTCGTAAAGGCCGATCATCGGACTCGGAAGCGCGTGGGTTGCACGAAGGAGGTTGATGCGGTCCTCCTTGGCGTGGGCCATCGTCTCCTCATGGGGCAGGACGCCCTCACTCAGGTCTAGAAGACCAATAACCGCTGTTCGCGTGTATCTCGTACCTTGCCACTCGAACTCGTGCTCACAAAGATACAGGAACGGCTCTCGGTCGACGGCGAGCACGCCTTCCCGGCGCCACGCCTGCCACAGCCTCGCCGCGTTCGCGTAGAGAGCTGGGTCTTGGCCTCCCGGCGGCGGCACAGTGAGTTCCAAGCGGACTACGTTCCAAGGGCTCCGGTCCGCGAGGCGCCTTCCCTCTTCCGCGTTCACGACGTCGTAAGGCGGCGCGATGACCGCGCCAAGATCCGCCCCTACCTTGAGTGGGTCGTAGTACACGGCCCTGAAAGGCATGATTTTCGCCATGGTCAGTCTCCCCGTGCCGCGGCGACTTGAGCCTTGCTGTCAGAGTCCATCCTCGCTCCGTCCCCGTTAGGGACCGCACATTCAAGGTACACAGGCTTCACAGAAAGCACACCCGCAAGGCGCGCTATCTCAGCCAGCGCCTCTGGCGGGGCTGGCGAGTCTATCCCCAGGACCATTATGGCGTCCCCTCCTCTAGCCTTGCGTGCTACCTGCATTTCTGAGATGTTCACGCCGGCCTTCCCGAGCGTCGTGCCGACCGTGCCGATTATGCCGGGTTGGTCCACATGGGGACAAACAAGCATGTACGGAGTGAACGCTATGTCCAGGCGGTACCCGTTGATTTGTACCAAGCGCGGCATTTGCCTTGTGGAAAGCACCCCGGCTACCGACGTGGTCCCCTTGTTCGTGGAGGTTTCGACGGATATCTCCGTCGGATTCCCGCCTCCGTGAGCGCGGTCGGCCCCGTCGGCCACGCGGAGCTCACTCACGGCAATGCCCCGTTCTCTCGTGAGTATCGGCGCGTTCACGGTGTTCACATCCTCCCCGAGAAGCGGGGAGAGGACCCCCTTGAGCACGGCGCTAAGCAGTGGCCGGGTGTCGAGAGAGCTCAGCTTGCCTCCCCAGCCCACCCGGACCGAAGCGATCATGCCCTCGGACCACTGCGACGCGAACTTCCCGAGGACCTCCGCAAGCGGCATGAACGGCGCGATCTCCCGGAAAACCTCGGCCGAAGGCACCGGAACGTTCACAGCATTCGGCACGAGCTCACCCCGGAGCACCGCCAGCATGGCCTTGGCGGTCTCGATGGCGACGCTCGCCTGGGCCTCCGATGTGGACGCTCCCAGGTGAGGAGTCACGATAACGTTGTCCAGAGCGAGAAGAGGGTTGTCAGGAAGCGCAGGTTCGGATGCCAGAACGTCCAGCGCCGCACCTGCGATTTTGCCCGACTTGATGCCCTCTACAAGCGCGGGCTCGTCCACCACCTTGCCCCGCGAGCAGTTGATAATACGAACGCCGTCTTTCATCATGGCGATCGTCTCGCGCCGGATAAGGCCCACGGTCTCCGGCGTCACCGGCACGTGGAGGCTGATGAAGTCCGAGTTCGCGAACACCTCGGCCGGCTCGGCCGGCACCACCCCCATGCTCGCGGCTTTGCTTGCCGAGACGCCCGGATCGTACGCCAGGACCTTCATGCCGAGCGCGAGCGCCCGCTTGGCGACCTCGGCTCCCGCGCGGCCAAGGCCGAAAATGCCTAGCACTTTGCCGCGAACCTCCGTCCCCATGAACCTCGCGCGCTCCCAGCCGCCAGACTTGACATGGGCGCACGCCTGCGGGATATTACGTGCGAGGGCTAGAAGCAGCGCAATCGTGTGTTCCGCGACGGCAACCGAGTTGCCGCCCGGCGCGTTCACGAGCACTATCCCGCGCCTCGTGGCGGCTTCGGCATCGATGTTGTCCACGCCCGCCCCCGCCCGGCCGATGACTTTGAGGCGCTCAGCCGCGGCTATGCACCGCGCCGTCACCTTGGTGGCCGACCTCACCATAAGCCCGTCGTACTCCGGGATTCGCTTCAGCAGAGCCTCCTCGTCAAGCGGCTTTGAGACGTCCACCTCGGCCTCGGTGCGAAGAAGCTCTATTCCTTCCTTTGCTACGCCATCTGTAACAAGAATCTTCACCATCGCGATGACGACCCCCTGGTCCGTTCCCTTTCCTCGTTGAAACCCTTTCCCCTGGCCACAGTCCTGTAAGGCTTGGCTTCACCGGCCCGGCCGGCGCTCGCCCAACCCTCAGCTGCAAGCGCCGCGAATGCTTAACCGCGCAAGACTTGCTCAGCCGCGGCGACCGCACGGCCGAAACCAGGAGTCGGCACCTCTAGGTCTGACAAGGCCATCTCTAGCGCGGAAAGCGTGACGACGACATCGGACCAGCCCACGGCCCCGACGTGCCCGATTCTGAAGATCTTGCCCGCGAGCTCCCCCATTCCGCCGGCAAGGATGACATCGTAGCGGTCCCTGAGCGTCCCCAGAAGCTTGTGGCCGTCCGCACCTGCAGGGAGCTTGACCGCTGTTACCGTATTCGAAGCACAGTCGTCGGCCGCCAGCAGCTCAAGGCCTAGTGCACGCACGCCCGCACGCGTCGCGCGCGCGAGAAGCGCGTGCCGCGCGAACACCGCGTCCAAGCCCTCTGCGAGGATCATCCGCACAGCTTCACGCAGAGAAAAGAGAAGTGAGACGGCCGGAGTATAAGGCGTCTGCGGGGATGGCTTTTCCAGGAACTTGCGGGCACTCACGAAACTGAAGTACACGCTGCGCGCTTTCAGCTTCTCCGCCCGTTCCCAAGCCCTCGGGCTCACCGTGACGAAAGCGAGGCCGGGCGGGCACATGAGGGCCTTTTGCGACGCCGTGACGAGCACGTCTATCCCCCAGGCGTCCGTCTCGATGTCGATGGCGCCCGCGGAACTCACGGCGTCCGCCACGAGCAGCACGTCCTCCCGGTCAATTGCAGCTCTGATACCCTTCAGGTCCATCGTCACCCCCGTGGACGTCTCATTATGGGTTACGACCACCGTGGTGATGGAACTGTCCTTGCAGAGGGCGTCACGGATAGCCTCGGGACTTACAGGGGTGCCAGGCTCGGCTTTCACTATCACCACATCTGCCCCGCTCGCTCTATATATCTCGGCGAATCTCGCGCCGAACTCGCCGGCGACTCCCACGAGCACCCTCTCCCCCGGCGCTGTGAGGTTCGCAGCCGCGGCTTCCATGGCACCCGTGCCAGCAGATGGAAACGTCAGCACCGTGTTCTGAGTCTTGAGGATCTTTTGGAGCCCACGGGTCGTCTCCGCGAGCAGTTCCCCGAACTCGGGGCCACGGTGGTTGATCATCGGAGCCGCTCCGGCCAGCGCGACGGTTTGCGGAACAGGAGTCGGTCCGGGAATCATAAGATACTGGCGGTGTCTCACGGTGCCGATCACTCCTCTCAAGTCAAGCGCCGCTATTTGCGGACTCTGGACCCTCTCGTCCACTCTGGACCATCTATTGGGACGATTTGTTAGGCGACAATACCGCCCGAAAAAGCGAGCGCCCCCGACCGCTCAGCCGCGGACGCGCGCGAGGCCGGGAGGCATTGTTCCCCTCGGTGGTTTTTAACGTGGACGTTGAGGCGCCCGATCGAGGACCCCGGCTTGGCGACCAGTGCCGGCGGCAGTATGGGGCACCCAGCTGTGACGCCGGATCCCATCGTTGCAGCTTGTTAAGCTTGTCACAAAGATAGCAGCTCTAGGTCTCCTATGTCAAGTACATTTTGGGTGCCAGACCGTTTTCTGTGCGTGCTATCCAGCGGCTGCCAGCCCCGTCTCCTCCGAGTGGCTTTCAGAGATCGCTCCGAAGATCGTTCGGAAAGATCATTCTTGTGAGGAATTCGATTCCCTTAGCTGGATTCGGAACAGGCACTCCTATCGTTTGGAGAAGGCTCAAGGTGAAAGCAAGGACAACGAGCGCGATGAAAAGCGCGAGTTCGCCGCGTTCCTTTCGCCGGATTATCCCAGGGAGCTCGTACGCGACGATCGCGGCGAACGCTAGGATCAACAGCACAACGCGCACCCACCAATCCCCCCAACTGCCCCTAAGTGAGGATGCATTAGTCCTCGCCCCTCTTCCGGTAGTTGCGGGGTTGCCGGTGTTGCACTCCGGGGACGGCGCACTTGCGGCGCGCCTCGTTCGAATTCGGCGCTTAAGACAGCCGAATTCTCCACGCCCCGTCGTGCAATCACCGGCACCCCCCCAAGAAAGTCGGCAGCACTTTTGCACCCTCGTTTATTGGTTCTGCGGTTCTGCCTGCACCGGTCTGCCTACACTGGCTTCGCCCTGACCCGTAGCGGGTCTTGTCCTGCGGCAGTCCGTCTCGGCGCGGTGCCTCCTGGCGAGCATACCCAGGTGACGGCCGGAGGTTGCTCGCCCCGCCACGGCCGCGACAGCCGCTCGCTGATTCGCCACCTAGGTCGCCCTCGTCACCTGATCTCTGAGCTCTTCACGGTGAGGCCCGTCCTTCTCAGCTTCGCCTTGACTTCGACCTTTACATCGATCTTGCGAAACTCTTCATCCCATCGGTCCCTGAACTCGTCAGCCCATTTCTTCGGGTACCTCCGGTTCAGTTCGGCGCCGAATCCAAAAATGTCCGAGCCAAGCTCTTGTGCTCTGGCCACAGCAGCCAGCACTTCGTTCTTGATCACCGTGGCCATCCTCCGCTCCATACTGGACCATGCCTCAGGCATTCCGAGCAGATCGATGAAACCTTGGACATCGCCGACATTGGCATCGGCCTCAATCTTCACCGTGACGGTGACCTTCCCGCTCCTGACCTCAGGTTTGAAACCGCCCCTTGCACCGAGGATCTCGAGCCCTACGAACTTCCCCTCCTCGCGAGGGTTCTCGATGACGATGATCCCGCTGCGCACCTTGCCCATGACCCAATTGAACCCCCTGGTCTCTGGCTTATTGAGCCAGCCGACCAGCCGGTCGTCCTTGAAGACCGCGGCTCCGGTGAGCCTGGCCGACCCGCCTATCGTCTCCCTTTTCAATTCCCCGCGAATGTCAAACTCCTGCGGCCTCGGGACGATCTCCGCGCGGGTGGCTATGGGGTCTATCCCTTCCCCTTCGAGTCTTTGCAAGAAATCATTCAGCATGCCTTCACCGATCGTCGACAATCCTTGCCGGGCCCCCTGTACCAGCCCCATGCCGCCCTCTGACGGCATCTGCTCGAGCTCGAACTCCACCTGTAGAAGGTCTGATGCCTTTGCCCCCTTGGCCACAATCATCCATATCCGACGACGTGACTCTCCGTCACGGCAAAACAAGTCCAGAGCGTCCCTGATACCCTTCCGCGCCAACCCTTCACCAATCAAGATGAACCGGTTGTGCGCCCAAAACGGCCGCCGGGGAGACTGGGAGAGGAGGTTGCGTACTGCTTCGAACACGGTGTATCCCGTGCTGCTCACAGTCCAGAAAGGTTTCTCGTCGGCAGCCCCGCGAACCGCTTCGCCGCCTCCTATGGCAAAGGGCTTCGCTATCTGAACCGTGACCTGGATCTTGCCCTGCTGCGGCGCTTCATCGATCCCGGCCGCGAGGACGAACCCTATAGTCTCTATCTCCCGTCGATTCCAGCACCCCGCCGTGGTCATCAACGCCGCCGTGAGAAGGAGTCCAGCTGCAGCTCTCCGCAATCCGATCCACGACACCGGGATCACCTTTCCAGGCCGCGTCCAAGCGGCGGCTTGGTCCGAAGGAACGCGGCGAGGTAGAGAACGGCCATTGTGCCGACCGTCGTGATGAGGGAATAAACCCCGAAAACCTCGAACCGGAGGAAACGCCGCAGGGCGGGGTCACTCTCGAAGGACAGCATGCCGAGCGCGACAGTCATGGCACCAAGCGGGTATACGAACGACTGATACCGCGAGATGCCGAATACTTGAGCGAGTCCAACAGCGCATCCCCAGAGGAACAGGGCGACTTTGATCGCGGAGGTCAGCGTCCACGCTGCCATTATGAGCGCCTCGATCCTTTCAAAGAAGTTGGCAATGCTTATCATCCTGCTCAAGCTGAATGCCGGCATTGCTAGGTCTGGAAGCGCGGGCCCGAAGACAGCAACCAAGGCAACTGCAAGCCACGTCATGAGCGCGCCGCTGACGAGGACAGCGTGGACAGAATAGCGCGCAGCATCCCGTGGCCGGGCAAGGCAGGGAATGATCATGCCTAGGATAATGAACTCAAGAAAGAAGGAAACGACAGTCCCCGTCGGGAGCATAAGTGGGCGGAATCCGCGCGCCAGAACTGGCGCGAGGTTCTTGAAACGCATCTGGTCGTATGGGAGGACCAACACAAGTGCCGCAAAGAAGAGAACGACCCAGAGGATGCTTTCACCCATTCGTCCCACGACCTCGAGGCCGTTCCGGGCGGCGTTGGCCGCTAGAAACACCGTCGCGACCATGAAGACGAGCACGGGCGTCTCCGGCATGATGGCAGTTGTGTATGATTCTCCGAGCTCTCTTGCGGAGCAAGAGGCGACGAGCATCCAGTACCAAACCAGGATCATCCCGGCGAGCTTCCCCAGGCACCTGCCAAGCAAGAGCTCGGCCTGTTCGATGATGGTCTTGTCAGGGGCCCTAAGCCCGAGGCGCGCCACGAGCAGCACGAAGATCACTGACACGAGCGTCCCGAGCAGAGTCGTGACCCAGATGTCCTGCGGCGGCTTGACCGCCGCTGCGGTCGGAAACGTCATGCTTATCGCCGCCGCCCGGATCAGCACGAGAACCGCCGCAAGCTGTCTACCTGATATCTTGCCGCCTTCGACCTCTCTCATCTCACGTCCTCCGTGTCTAGGAGACGTTGAACCTCCTCCCTTTCAGGAGAAGGCGGCCTGGGCTTAAGGCCAGGCGCCTGCCTTATCGGAGCCTTCTTGCCGGTGAACTCGGGCCGGCGGCTCATCGCCCACCAAGGAACTCGCACCAAGGCATCCTTGAGGTCCGAAAGCACCAAGGGAGCAAGTGGCTCGAGGTACGGCACTCCGAATGAGCGCAAGCAAGTCAGGTGAGTCAGGAGAGCGAACATCCCCATGGCCACCCCGAAGAACCCGAGGGCACCGCCCAAGGCTGTCATCACGAAACGGAGAAGGCGTACAGAGATAGCCAAACTGAAAACCGGAGTCGCGAACGATGCGATCCCAGTGAACGCCACCACCATGACCATGGCTGGCGAGGCCAAACCCGCCCGTATGGCCGCGTCACCGACGACAAGGGCTCCTATGATGCTGACAGCTTGCCCAACCACCCTAGGCAGGCGGATCCCGGCCTCGCGCAGTGTCTCAAAGACGAATTCCATTAGCAGCGCTTCTACCACGGCGGGAAATGGTATCCCCTCTCGCTGAGCCGCGATGCTCAACACGAGGGGAGTGGGCAGCATCTCCTGGTGGTACGTGGTTAGAGCAACGTAGAACGCCGGCAAGGTGAGCGAGATAAAGAACGCAGCTATCCTTAGGAGCCTTATGGCTGATCCGGCAAAATACCGCTCGTAGTAGTCCTCGCTTGATGTAAGAAACATCGTGAACGTGGCCGGGACGATGAGAACAAACGGGGTGCCATCGGTGAGGATCGCGACCCTCCCGTCGATCAGCGCCCCTGCAACCCTGTCCGGTCGCTCGGTACGCGCTATCGTCGGGAAAGGAGAGAACGGTGCATCCTCGATGAGTTCCTCTATGTTGCCGCTCTCGTGAATTGCATCGACATCGATCCTCTTGAGTCGGGCTCTCACCTCCTCCACGATGTCCTCGTTGACCACTCCTGCAATGTAGGCGATGGCAACCCTCGTCCTAGTGATGCGCCCTATCGTTACCTCTTCTATCCAGAGTTGAGGGCTCACGATCCTCCGCCGCAGGAGGCTCGTGTTCGTGCGCAACGCCTCAACGAACCCCTCTTTGGATCCCCTCACGGTGGATTCGGTGGTCGGCTCTTCTACGCTTCTCTGCTCCCAGCCGCGCAGGGCGCAGACGAGGCCCTTTGCAACTCCATCAACCAGCACGCCGCCGTCCCCGCGGGCTATGCCGCTGATGAACTCCCCCAGGGTCTCGACTTCTTCAACGTCGCTCGAGGCGAGAAGGCGGGTCTTGAGGTCCTCGTATGCCTGTGCAGGATCGGTCCATTCAAGCTGGAGACCGGTGATCCGCTCCACAACCGCCTCAGCGATCAGTCTCTTGTCCACGAGGCCATCTATGTGTGTGACGAGGACGGAGATCCTTCCCCGGGCACCGGCCCGCAGCTCTCTCGTGACCAGATCCGGGCTGTTGCCGAACGCGGACTCGATCCTCTCCCGGTTGACAGACAGGTCGGCAGATACCAACACCTCAGCGCGCCGCGGCTCGGTTCCTCCGGAACCGCGCACCCCCGCTATCCGTCGGAAGAGAAGTCGCCATAGCGTCCCGAGCACGATGCGTCAACCCCGTTTCACGCATTACGCGCAGCAGTCGCCGTACCCCTCGCGACCCTTCTGTCTATGAGATATGGTCTACGGTGGCACTATGTGGCGTTCGATATCACTCTTGCCTAAAGCAGGCAGATTTATGCGGAGTCATCTGGGAACTTCCACGTGGGAACTTCCACGCCGGGTGGCGCGAATCGGGGCAACAGGACCCCGGGCCGGAGGCTTGCTGGGAGTATTCGGTGGCCGTCACGAAAGCAGCAGAACTAGTGAAAGTAGTGATGAACGATTCCGTTAGGTCTCCGCGAGGCTCACGCCCCGGAACCCGTCCGCCCCTTGAGGACTGAAACAAGCACCTGGTCTGCTGAAGCCATCCCCTCAGAGCCGAGACGCGCCAGGTTGCAGAGGGTTGCCTCGAGGTTAGGCCCCACGAGGCCGTTCCCGGCGGGGACTGCTCTCCCGTTCACCGCAAGCAGAGCTGCCTGGCACGCCGTCATCACGGTGGACCAGACCTTAAGGGAACAGCCTACCTTCCCGCCATCGCACAGCATTCCCGCGAGCGTGGCGACGACGTTCGTCACGGCCGCGGACATCACGCTGACGTCGCCACCGCAAAGGCAAGCGAGTCCGGCTGCGACTCCGGACCCGCCTCCCAAAGCGCACCCGCAAACAGGCGACAGGCGCCCCAGGAACTCCTTGACATAAAGGCTCGTAACAAGGCTCGCCGCGAGAGCGCGCGCCATCTTCTCGCGCGGCGCGCCTAGCTCCTCCGCGCCTAGGAGCACCGGCACGCTGGCGGTGATGCCGAGATTGCCACTGCCACCGCAAGACGCAACTGGCAGCTGCACCCCGGCCATCCGCGCGTCACAGGCCGCGGCCGCGTGGAGTGCCAGTCTGGCCCCGATACCCCGGCCCAGTATGGCCTCGGGAATCGCGCCATGCCGCAAGGCATTTATGCCGATCCCGTCGTCCGTCGCCAGCCCCGCCTTGGCCATCGCGAGATTCAACGAGGCGCGCTCCAATAAGAAATCGAGGTCACCGGGAGGTATGCTGGAGACTGCGGAGAGCACGTCCGCGAGGGTCCCGATAGTCCTTGGGGAGACAACGCCGCGCTCTTGCTCCGCGCTGCTGGCGTTTGTCTCACAGCCATCCACCGCCAAAAGCTTGACCCACGCATGTCTTTCGCGAGTCTCGGCGATCGCGACCCCGCGGTCGGTCACGACCCGCGCGTGGATATATACTCGAGGCACCGAATCCTGGGTGGTCACCGTGACCGGGCAACGTTCACGAAGGCGGCGGGCCTGTTCGACCGCTTTCTCCGACACTAGAGAGAACAACTCCAGGCCGGCGTCGGGGCGGTTCAGGACGACGCCCAAGAGCGCAGCAACCTCGATCCCCGTGTCGCTGGTGCCCGGTATCCCGACCGCCCATGCGTTCTTGAGCACGTTCGTGCTGAGCGAGACAGTGATCTCCCGAGGCTCACCCCCGATAGCGTGGTATGCGGTGGCGGTCGCCAGCGCAATGGCCGCCGGTTCCGTGCACCCGACGGCGGGGGTGAATTCCTTCGTAAGCAGCTCCACGAGGCGCATCCCTGCAGTGACCACGACTGCCTCACCTGCACAACTACCGAGTTTCTTTGACCACCAGGGGACTACCCGAGGCCAAGGTGCGCTGCCGCACCCAACCCACCGCCATCATACACGATTCGCGCCACGCCGCCAAGCCCGCCGCCACCCTCCATGCCTCCACCCTCCACCCTTTGTGCCGTTTTAGCTATGGTAGCAGCCGCCTGCGGTATGCGGCCCTGCCACACATGGTGACGGCGCGACAGCCTTCACTGTACCTTCGACTCATGGTCTTTTGCTTTGAGCTTGTCCATGTGATCCAAGATCTTCACGATGAAATCCACAACGCTGGCAACAGCGTCGGGGTTGTAGTCTTCAATCCGTCCCTTGTCGCACAGCTCGGAAAGCTTCGGGTCAAGCGGCAACGTGGCAAGGAGAGGTATATCCGTGGCCTCTGAGACGGCCTGGCCCTTGCTCGGCCCGAAGACCTCATGCTTGTTGCCGCAGTGCGGGCATATGACATAGCTCATGTTTTCCACGAGGCCCAAGAGGTGGGTGTTGAGGATCCTTGCCATCTTGATGGCCTTCTTCACAACCATCACCGCGAGGTCCTGAGGCGACGAGACTATCACTATCCCGTCAAGGGGGAGTGACTGCATAACGGTGAGGGGCGCGTCGCCCGTTCCTGGTGGGAGATCCACGAAGAGGAAGTCGAGGTCTCCCCACACGACGTCCGTCCAGAACTGCTTCACAACGTTCGCTATTATCGGGCCGCGCCATATCACGGGGTCGTCCTCATGCGGAAGGAGCAAGTTGATCGACATCACGGGTATCCTCAGAGTCTCGCTCTGCACGGGAAGCAGCCCGAACTCGAAGCTGTCTGCACGCTTTTTGATGCCGAACATCCTCGGGATGCTGGGCCCGGTAATATCCGCGTCGAGCACCCCGACCTTGTACCCCTCTCTTGCGAAGGCCGTGGCGAGAAGCGCCGTGACAGACGATTTCCCGACGCCGCCCTTGCCGCTCATCACCGCCAGAACGTGGCGGATGTCGTTGAACTGGCTCTGGGGAAGCTTCTCAATGGCTGACTTCGCCTTGTCTGGGCGAACCCTTTCATCCTGCGCCTTCTCATGTTGAAGCGGGCACGTGCCGTCTGCCGCCGCCTGACACGAGCTGCAATCCTCGGGAGTGCAGCTTTCCGGGGCTCGTTCCTCCAAATCGCGGCCTTCGCCGGCTTGGCTCGCGTTTCGGGTCTCGATCTTCTCGCTCATGGGTCATCCTCCTACTCGCGTATGACGCGCTTTTCAGTCTGGGAACTTGGATACCGAGATATTCGGGTTTCGCGAGTCTTTTTCAAGTCTCGAGCACGACGCGCACCGCGCCTGGTTTTCGTATACTCTGCAACCAGAGCACAGGTCGGCCTTGTCAAGCACCATGTGGCAGTAGGTGCCATCCTCTTTCCAGCAGACCCTGGTGCGCACATTAGGCTGGGCGAGCGTGCCGCCGGGGCAGTTGTCCAGCCACCAGCACGGGTACATGTCCACAAGCGCCCTGACGCCGGCAAGGTTCAGGCCCTTTTGCTCGGTGAGATATCTGATGAACCTGAGCCGCCTGAGGTCATTCGCGGAGTACAAGCGATGCCCTTTTCTGCGCACTGGTCTCACGAGTTTATGCCGTTCCCAGATCCGAAGGGTCTCAGGGTGAACGCGAAGGAGATCGGCAATGACTCCTATGGTATACGCTGGCATGTCGTCGCTGAGGATCACGCGAGGCACCTCCCCCAGGCTCCCGTCGCGGGCCGGACATCGCCTCGGAATCGCCCACCCACATTCTATAGGTACTAATGGTCCTCGTAAATGACTTTCGGGTATCATGCCCAGGCGTTCGCCTCTCCCCTTGAGGACGCCCAGGAGCGGTTTGGGCGAGCCCGCAGGAACAACAGATGCGACGCCTGTCTTCGCAACGCCCTCAGGTGAGGCGGCCACGCGAGACCTTGGCAGGACTCAACACCAAGGCCAAGTACGGCGGGATACTCGGCCCACTCAGGCGAAGGCCCTGCACAAGCCAAGACATAGCCAATGGCCTCGGCCTCAACCCGAATGAGGTCTCGAAACTCCTCGGATCACTCATGGAGCTGGGCCTAGTCAAAACCAGCAGGTCTGCTGATGGGAAGGCATACTTTCATCGGGGATTCGTGGAGTAGGCTCCGCCTATCGCTGGGTCACATGGCAGGGTTTTTTCATCAAGATTATTGACATATGACCACAACCGTGGGTATACTAATAATGAGCCTATGACCATTACCTGAGCCTAGTCAGGAGCATGACGATGATAGGTTGCCCTCCTCAACAAGCGAAAAGCAAGCCAGTCGAGGGGTTCCGGATCACACCTCAGCGTCGGGTCATTCTGGAAACCCTGAAGAGCCATCCAGGCCGGCACCTGACGGCCGAGGAGATCCTTCGCGCCGCCCGCGATAGCGGCTCAAAGCTAAGCATGGCTACAGTCTATCGCGCACTCGCCGGTCTGGAAAGGGCCGGCCTAGTGAGCCGGCTTGCCACCGGTGGTGGCCCGGCGGCATACGAGCTCGTCCCCACGCATTCCGAGCCGCATTGCCATCTCATCTGCCTCGGCTGCGGAAGAGTGTTCGAGATCGGCGGGCTTCTGCCCGAGGGTTTCGTGGAGGTTGTCGCGAAGGCCGGGAACTTCCGGGTCGCGAGCGGGTCCATAGGGATCTTTGGCTACTGCAAACAGTGCGAGTCAAAACAAGAAGCCGCCAAACGGAAGGAGATGTGAAGCGATGCCGCGAGGCGACGGAACGGGGCCGATGGGCCTGGGACGGATGACCGGCAGAGCCGCTGGATACTGCGCGGGATTCCCCGTTCCCGGGTACATGAATCCAGTGCGATTCTGGCGTAGAGCCTGGTGGGCAGCGAGGCTCGGGATGGGCCTCGGGCGAGGCCTTGGCATGTGGGGAAGAAGGCAGGCCGTCATGAGAGGTCGCAGAAGATGGTGGTAACAGTCACGACAAATAGCAGCAACAGTGATGGGAACAGAGCGAGCCGAAAGGAGGTGTAAAGGATGCCTAGAGGCGATGGAACAGGCCCTGCGGGCCTTGGCCCGATGACAGGAAGGGCAGCAGGCTACTGCGCCGGGTACCCCGTGCCTGGGTACATGAATCCCGTCGGCCTTAGGGGCGCGGGATTCTGGCTGAGACCGAGACCCTATTTCGGTTGGGGAGCCGGGTTCGGCCGTGGCAGGGGTTGGAGACGGACATACTACGCAACCGGCCTGCCAGGCTGGGCGCGGCTCGGTTATCCCGGCTGGGCGGTCCCAGGTTATTGGGCCGCACCCGCTGCCCCTTACCCGGCGTTCTACGGCGCTCCCTTTGCGGGTACCGCGTACGCCGGACAGAATCCGGAGGAGGCAGCCAAGGCCGCAGTCGAAGACGAAACCGCTTACCTGAAGGAGCAAGCGGAGTTCCTGAAGGAAGAGCTCAAGGCGATCGAGGAACGCCTGAAGGATCTGTCCGACCCCGAGAAGCGTAAGACCGAGGAGGACAGGTAGCTTCTTTCAGATTCAAAGTCCAGCCATTCAAGACGTCACCCGCTACTCCCACGCGCTGAGGGAGAGAGGAGGCGGACACCCCCAACCCGCCCCCTCTCTCCCGAAGCAAACACCGGGCCAGGATCGTGCTGATGATAGTTGACAATCGACCACCGGGAAAGAGGGTTGGCAAAGTGAGATTGGCAGTAACCGCTCAAGGCATGGACTTGGACTCGGCCATCGATCCGCGCTTTGGCAGGTGTCAGTATTTCGTATTCATCGATACAGACAGTGAAGAGTTCGAAGCTGTCACTAACCAGAGCCTCATGTCGTCGGGCGGCGCCGGCATCCAGAGCGCCCAGTTTCTCGCAGACCGCAAGGTCGGTGCCGTCATCACGGGGAATGTGGGTCCCAATGCCGCACGTGCGCTGCAAGCAGCCGGGATCCAAGTTTACACCATGACCTCGGGAACGGTGCGTGAGGCACTCAAGGCGTACAAAGAAGGAAAGCTTAACACAGTATCGGGAGCCACCGTAGGCTCGCATTTCGGCATGGGACGCTTCAGTTGAATCGAGACCGGCACGCGTCGCGTGTCACGCGTGCCTTTGCTTTCATTAGAGCTGTCCGCGCCACCTAGACTGATGCCGGGCCAACATGCCTGCAGCGTAGTTCGTTCCGATGGCGGTTCGGTTCTGGGTGCCGATTTCACGGGCTAGCAAGGTTGGGCAATGTCGCACAAGGTCGCCGCAGGCAATCGCGCCATCAGGCGCGCGCGTCGGCACCGGCTATCCAAGAGACCTCCTTGAGGGGGTTCTATCAGAGGAGCGCGGCGAAGACTTGTGGCGCCACGCATGTAGGGCGCCGTATTCAGAGGAGGTCGCAGGAATAGTGAAGATCGCAGTGGCAACAGACGGCCATATGGTCGCCTCACATTTCGGCAGATGCCCCGAATACACGATAGTCACAGTGGACGATAACGGAAACGTGGCCAACAAAGTCGTGATCCCCAACCCAGGACATGAACCCGGGTTCCTGCCGGAATACCTCTCGAAGCTCGGAGTCTCCTGCATAATCGCCGGTGGCATGGGCCCGAGGGCACAAGGGCTCTTTGCTGAGAAGAACATTCGGACTGTGACTGGAGCTTCGGGGCTCGTGAGCGACGTGGTCGCTTCGTACCTCGCAGGTTCGCTCGAGCTGGGCGAGAGCCAATGTGAACACGGCGCGCATCCCGGGGGATGCGACCGGCACGACGAGCCTCGCGCATGACGAGGTCGGCAAGCCCGATACGACGAGCCAAAACAACACCGCCGGGGCTCGCGACCGGCCCAGGTGGGGTCGCGCATATCGACCCGGAGAAGTGCACGAGTTGCGGGGCATGTGTTGACGAGTGTCCATTCGAAGCAATACACCTCGAAGATTGACCTCTTCTGCGTCAGAATCGAAACGGTGGAGATGGCCGATGATTGTAGCGATAGCGAGCGGAAAGGGTGGGACCGGCAAAACCACCATAGCAGTGAACCTCGCCTTGACCCTGGAAGGCGACATGCCCGTTCAAGTGGTTGACTGCGATGTCGAGGAACCGAACGTACACCTGTTCCTCCGCCCCTCGATCAACGTTTCCGAACTAGTCACCCTGCCTGTGCCAGCAGTTGACCGGGCCCTCTGCAACGGGTGTGGTAGATGCAGCGAGGTCTGCGCTTTCAACGCGATCATCGCCATCGACACCCAAGTCATGGTTTTCCCCGAGTTATGCCATGGGTGCGGAGGATGCAGCCGGTTCTGCCCGCAAGGCGCTATATCCGAGGAGCCACGGGACATAGGCGTCGTCGAAAGCGGGCGCGCGGGACGGATAGAGTTCGTCCAGGGCAGGGTGAACGTGGGCACCGCCCTGGCCCCGCCAGTGGTGAGGGCGGTGAAAGCCAGGATAGACAGCGCTCGATCGAAAGTGGTGCTTGTCGACGCTCCTCCCGGCACATCGTGTCCTGTGGTGGCGTCTTGCAAGGATAGCGACTTCTGCGTGCTGGTCACGGAGCCCACGCCATTCGGCCTCAACGACCTCGTTTTGGCGATCGACATGGTGAAGGCACTGAACATCCCCTTCGGGGTGGTGATCAATCGTTCGGGGCTCGGCAATAAGGAGGTTCTCACGTATTGCAGGCGAGAGGGAATACCGGTGCTACTGGAGATCCCGTTTGATAGAAGATACGCAGCGTGTTATGCCAGGGGAGGGCGGCTCGTGGAGGAGTTCCCAGAGCTACGTGAGGCTTTCCGGGGGCTCTGGCGCAGGATACGTGTGCTCACTTGCGCCGAATAGTGCGGCGCCGAGCGGTGCGATAAGGCTCTCGCCTTTTCGAGGAACGGCGGACTTGGTCGTGAACTGAGTGACACGGCCTCGAAGGGATGACATGGAGTTGAAGGAACTGCTGGTCATAAGCGGCAAAGGAGGCACCGGAAAGACGTCCCTAGTTGGGGCATTCGCGGTGTTGGCAGACAATAAGGTGCTTGCGGACTGCGACGTGGATGCGGCCGACCTGCATCTTGTTCTGGGACCAAAGATACGCGAGACCAAAGAGTTCTATGGCTCGAAAAAGGCTGTGCTCGACCGCGAGAGATGCGACGGATGCGGTGTTTGTGTGAACGTATGCCGCTTCGGGGCGATAAGCATCGACAACAGCCGTCGCAGCAACATGGCCGGTGCCACGATCCGGATCGATCCTCTTTCGTGCGAAGGGTGTGCCGTGTGTTTCCACGCTTGCCCCCAAGGGGCCATAACCATGGCCGATAACCTCTCGGGTCATTGGTTCATCTCAGACACAGAGTACGGCCCGCTCGTCCATGCCAAACTCGGCGTTGCGGAGGAGAACTCCGGCAAGCTTGTGACTCAGGTACGGCGCGAGGCCAGGTCTATAGCAGAGGAGCGCGGACTGGACTACATCATTACTGACGGACCGCCCGGCATAGGGTGCCCAGTGATATCGTCCATTTCGGGCGTGGACCTAGCGCTCATCGTAACCGAGCCCACGGTCGCCGGCTCGCACGATATGGAGAGGATCCTTCAGCTCGCGAGGCACTTCGATGTCAACGCGGCGGTCTGCATCAACAAGTACGATCTAGATGAGACCAAGGCGGAAGAGATCGAGCGCTATTGCCGGGATAATGGAATACGGGTCATAGGGAAAATCCCATTCGACGAGGAAGTAGTTAGCGCCCTGGCAAAGGGGATGCCTGTGGTGACACCTCTGGGGACCGCCGACCGGAGCGCCGATCGGAAGGAAGGAAAGGCCTCGGCAGCAATACGACGGATTTGGACGGAGGTCTTGTCCTGCCTCAAATAGACCACCGCGTTTGTGGTGCCCCCGCGATCCCGCGGATGCGAAGGTGGTCCCCGGGGTCGTGAAATAGGTGCGAGGAGCTGATACATGTGGGTGAGGCGGCCGCGCATGTCAAGATTACCGTGCTTGTCGACAACTGGGTGAAGCGGCGGAGGATATCGTCCTCTCGGGAGAGGTAGTCGGAACCACTGAGTTCGAGGATGTGCCTCGTGGGTTCCTGGTTCAACGGGGCGAAGAGCTCGTGACTGATTTGCTCCCAGACGACCAATCCTTGGGCATTAGGACCTCCAAGGGCCTTGTCATCGTGTTGGGATGCGGTCACGCCGGCGTCGTTAATACCATTAAGCGCATTCAGAAGGTCTCCGGGATGGAAAAGGTGCACGCCGTCATCGGCGGAACGCATCTCGAGAAAGCCACCATGAGCCGGATCCATCTTACGATCCAGGCTCTCATCGAACTCGGAGCAGAGAAGGTGATCCCCCTTCATTGCACAGGGTTTGCAGCATGTGCTGAAATGGCGCGCCAACTAGGACAAAAGTTCGCGCTGGGGAGCGTCGGCGCATCTTTCGTCTTCTGATTGTTATTCCCGCGTCTCTGCATTGGAGAACTACATTCGGAATCTAAAAGGCAGGGGCATTTTACAATATGTTTTACAGCGAGAAGGTATTGGACCATTCCCTTAATCCCAGAAACGTGGGCGAGATCCCGGACGCGGATGGGGTTGGGACCATTGGCGACCCGAGGTGTGGTGATTATCTCAAGATGTCCATCAAGGTCAAAGATGGGAGACTGGTGGACGTCAAGTTCAAGCTGTGTGGGTGCCCCGCAGCCATCGGGACGAGCAGCGTAACCACCGAGCTTGCCATCGGCAAGACCCTCGAGGAAGCGTACCAGATCTGCGACGATGACATAATCCGAGCGCTTGGCGGTCTCCCAGACCAGAAAATCCACTGTTCTGTGCTAGGGCCTGCGGCTCTTCGCCTGGCCATTCTCGATTACATCTCGAAGGCTAAGAAGCGCGCGTCCGCAAGTCAGGATCAGCACTCCGCGAGCTAGGGCCCGCGGTTCGAGGGCCATGCCGATACCGCGGTCCCTATGACCCCCTATGCCTCCCGGTTGGCTTCGCCTGCCCGCCGGATCGGATCGCCGGCCCCTGCTTGGCGTATCCCTTGCCATGCCGCCTTGGGCATGGAACCTCCTTAGGGAGCCCTGCTCTAGCCCCCCACGCCACCCCACCCGCAGAGGCGTGACCAAGCTCCCCGCGCGTCGACTCGCCGGGGAGGGCGGTGTTCATCTAAGACTTCATGGCGCAGAAGACGATCTCGAGTTCTGCGCTCTCTATTGACTTTATGGTTAAAATACTTTATAGTCAAACTGTTGTTCCCGAACGCGTACCAGGAGGGTAAATGGTGTGGAGAAGACACCTAGGCAAAACCGCGACGCCCCCGACACCCACGGCGACAGCGACTCCTCAGCGCGCGAAGCCGCGCATGCCTTGTGGGACCTGTGGCGCCTATGGAAGAGGCATTCCCGGTCGGTTCACAAAGGTGACCGCACTTTCGAGCAGCACTTCCTTTTGAGAAGGGTCGCGAGAAGGGGCTCTATCACCGTCTCCGAGCTCGCGTCCGAATTGGGCATCACTCCTGGGGCCGCGACCGTTGCGACCAGAAGGCTCGAGAAGGCCGGCCTCCTCAGCAAGGAAAGAAGCGAGGTCGACCAGCGCGTCGTCACGCTGAGGCTCACGCCCGCCGGAAAAGCTTGCCTGGATGAGCTGGATTCGATCAGGCTCAACGTGCTTGTTTCTCTCCTCGAACCCCTCGACCCCGACGAGAGAATGACGCTCGCGAGGCTAGTACAGAAGGTTGCCCACGGTCAACTCGAGGAAAGCGAGACGACAACACATGAGGAAAATGATTGAGGTATTTGACCTGGTCAGGAGCTTCGGCCCCCATAAGGCGGTGGATGGCATAACCTTTGACGTGGACCCAGGCGAAGTGTTCGGCCTGGTGGGGCCAAACGGCGCCGGGAAAACCACGACGATAAGGATGCTCACCACCCTTCTCAGGCCGACGCAAGGCCGAGGCGTGATCGGTGGCTATGACATAGTCCGCCAGGCCAGGGAGGTCCGGCGTCTCATCGGGTATGTCCCGCAGATGCTCTCGGTCGACGGCTCGCTTACTGGTTACGAGAACCTGCTCTTCTTCGCGCGGCTTTACGATGTGCCGTCCGGGGAGTGCCACGAGCGGATTCGGCACATGCTCGCCTTGTTGGACCTCGACCATGCCGCGGACTCCCTCGTCAGGACGTATTCAGGTGGGATGATCAGGAGGCTCGAGATCGGGCAGGCGATGCTCCACCGCCCGAGAGTGCTCTTCCTGGATGAGCCCACGGTAGGGCTCGATCCCATGGCTCGCCGCAGCGTTTGGGACCACATCAAGAATCTCCGCACGACCTACAACACCACGATCCTTGTCACAACCCACTACATGGACGAAGTGGAAAGCGTGTGTGACAGGCTTGCCATCATGCATCTGGGAAAGATCTCAGCCGTTGGGACCCCGGAAGAGCTGAAGAGACAAGTGGGCAGGGACAACGCCACCCTTGAGGACGCTTTCGCGTATTTCACAGGGTCGACTATGGAGACAGGGGGGACCCTGCGTGACACCCTTAGAGTCAGAAGAACAGCGCGAAGATTGGGGTAAGGGGACCGAGCTCTCCTGGGCCAAACGCTTCCTGCGAGAGCTCTCCGCAATCATCGCGAAATCCTACACCATGGCGGAGATGGAAGTCCGCAAGTTGAGACACGACCCTACCGAGCTCATGACCAGGGCCGTGCAACCCATTCTGTGGCTCGCCATCTTCGGCCAGGCGATGAGCAGGGTGCGCGCCATCCCGACGGGAGGGTTCACTTACCTGCAGTTCATGACCCCCGGCATCCTTGCCCAGTCGGTGGTGTTCATCGCCATTTTCTACGGGCTATCGATCATATGGGAACGGGACATGGGAGTTCTTCAGAAGTTCCTCGCCACGCCGACTCCTCGCGAGGCGCTGGTGCTCGGGAAGATGATCTCGGCAGGCATAAGAGGGATCAGCCAAGCGATCATAGTGCTCGTCGTGGCGGCCGTCCTGCGCGTTCGTCTCCGCGTGACCGTTCCAGGCGTGCTCGGGGTGCTCGTCGTCATCATGCTGGGAGCTGGCTTTTTCGCCGGCCTATCCATGATCATCGCCTCCATCGTGAAGACCCGAGAAAGGTTCATGGGAATAGGCCAGGTTATAACTATGCTGCTTTTCTTCGCATCCAACGCGCTCTACCCGATCACCATCATGCCGGCGTGGCTCCGGGTCGTGTCTGTGGCCAATCCCTTGAGCTACATCGTCGACGCTCTTCGAAGCTTCCTGGTGACTGGCGACCTCGCGCGAGTGCCTCTTGACCTCGGCGTCCTGGTGCTCGCGGGCTTAGTCGTGACCTTCGTGAGCGCGTTCATGTATCCGCGGGTGGTGGCATGAAGCGCGAGGCCACACTTCGTCATTCTATCTTATCTTTGTCCTGCCGAAATGGCGCGGCGACCCATGGGCGCCCAGGAAGCAGGGCCTAGCCTGCAAGCCTGCTAGCCTCCTGGCGCACGATATCATGCGGCGAGGCCCGTTTCCGTGTCTGCGGGCCGCCCGGAGCACCTATGGGGGCGACCGCCGCGGGCACAGGGGAAGCCCGCGCAACGGTCCCCGGGTCGCGGTGCCATTTCGGCATCGCCTGCGTTGCTGCTCAACGGATCCGCGGCCGAAAGACGTCTCCGCCAGCGCCGTCTGGTTCAGCGGTTAGTGGGATCCGTAGCGTTCTCCTCTTCATCCAGATCGATGATCCGGATGTCGCAGCACTTGCTGTGCCTCGAGGAAGGTTTCTGAGGTGACTTGCTGGCACTGCAGCAGCCGGATGCCCTGGCAGCTGATGATCCGCTTGTCGACCCTTTTTGGCTCTTCGAGCCCTCGTGTTTCGACCCCTGTCTGAATATCCCCCCAAGGATTCCTTTGTTGTTTAATGTCTCTGCGCTCAAACGTGACACCTCCCTATGTTTCCTAAGGCGCTTGACTCGCCCGCTATCATCTGCCTAAGAACCGCCGGCAACTCAACGGGACGCAAGCAAGAGTCCGTCGAGTACCGGAGTCAGAGAAGCCAGTTGAACAGGTACCCGGCTATCGTCGCCGCTGAGAAGATGGTGATCACGAAGGCGATCACGAGCCGCCTTCGGAAGATCGAGTTCAGCAGCAGCACCTCGGGAATGCTGGCGCCTGCACCGCCCAGAATGAGGGCCACTACGGTGCCAAGGCTCATCCCCTTGTCGATGAGCACCGAGCTTATGGGTATTATGGTCTCCGCGCGGATGTAGAGCGGCACTCCGATGGCCGCCGCTATGGGAACGGCCAACGGATTCTTTCCGCCCGCCAATCGGACAACAAGCTCCCGAGGGACCCAGCCGTAGATGAATGAACCGACTGCCGCACCCAGAATGAGATATGGCAGGACCTGTCGAAAGAGGCCTACAGCCTGCGTGAAGGCAGACCCGAGTTTCCGTCTGATGAGTTCGGCGCGGGTTGCCGCCTCCTCGCGTGCTACCGACGCGTGCTTGCCCCCCAGAACTCTGACTCGCTTGACCTCCTTAACCAGCCCCAGGCGCTCCCATAGCGCGCCGGTGAAGGCGGCTGTCACGAGGGAAAAGGCGCCATACAGCGTCGTGGCTTTGATTCCGATATTGCTTCAGTACTGACAGGGGTGGGAACATTATGGCCTCCCCCGGGCACTGCAGGGCACACGAGCTGCAGCCCACGATGCAGTTGAACGGGTTCTTGACTACTGGCATCCCCCTCTCCTCGTCCCACTCGTAAGTCCCGTGTGAGCAGAACTCGTAACATGTCCTGCAGCCTGTGCACTTCTCAACATCAATCGTGGGATACCAGGGGATCTGTTCGCGCGGCACTCTGTAACCCAATTCAAGGTTCCTCCTCCCTCGCGCTTTGCCCCAGATGTCCAGCGACACCGGGACACCCTGGCCCCGTCGCCCGGTGCGACGGGGCCACCGAACTGTGCGCTACTTGCTGAACCATTCTCTGATCTGTGATTCTGTGGGAATCTTCCCCTCGATCTTTTTCTCACCGTCCACGAACACGGCCGGGGTCATCATCACCCCTCGCTCGATGATCTCGTCAATGTCGGTCACATGGACGATATCAGCCTCGATCCCAAGCTTCTTTATGGTTTCGGCGATCATCTCCTCGGTTCTACGACATTTGGGGCAACCTGTTCCGAGTATCTCTACCTTCACGACTGTCCCTCCTTTCACGCCTTCGCGTCATGTGCACGCGATCCGGAGCCTGCACGCGTCTCGGCCCACGGCTTGAGCATTCGAATCCCTGCCGCCTGCGCAGTGACCTATGCGACGATGGCTCCAAAGATCATCCCGCTTATCGTTGCCATGACGACCACCAACGACACATAGGCAATCGTCTTCTTCGGACCAAGAACGCTGTTGATCACGATCATGCTCGGAAGGCTAAGCGCCGGTCCGGCAAGGAGGAGGGCCAATGCCGGCCCCTGGCCCATCCCGGACCCGAGAAGCCCCTGGAGTATCGGGATCTCGGTCAGCGTCGCGAAGTACATGAAGGCCCCTACCACAGAAGCGACAAAGTTCGCGAGGAGCGAGTTCCCGCCGACGAGCGCCGCCACGTAGTGCGACGGGATGAGCCCGCTATCGACGCCCGGCCGCCCCATCAGGAGCCCCGCGACCATGACTCCTCCGAAGAGGAGCGGCATGATCTTCTTCGCGAAATCCCAGGTTGAGTCCTCCCAGGCCGCGAGCTCCTCGCGCCTGAACCAAGCCTTGAGCATGTATCCAAGGTAGGCGAGAAGCGCCACGACCAGGTACCACTTGATCCTGAAGACGTCGCTCCAGAACCCTACGGGCTCGGCAGGCTTGCCCCACGCGGCGAACACCAAGATGAGGACAAGCGTCGCGAAGTACGCAATCGTCTGTCCCAGGCTGCGCTCGCCTTTCTCAGCCGCCTGTGCCGTCGCCGATGCGAAGCTCTTCTGCCGGTTCGTCTCCTCGCCCCTGAAGAGAGCCGCCATCGCAAGCCCTATTACCACGGAGAAGAGCACCGCACCGATGGCCCTGGCAAGCCCGATCTGCCACCCCAGGACCCGCGCGGTCAATATGATTGCGAGCACGTTGATGGCCGGCCCTGAATACAGGAACGCCGTGGCTGGGCCAAGGCCCGCGCCGCGCTTGTATATCCCCATGAAAAGCGGCAGCACCGTGCAGGAGCACACAGCGAGTATCGCCCCGGACACCGAGGCCACCGCGTACGCAAGCCACTGCTTCGCGCCCCGCCCGAGATATCTCATCACAGACCGCTGCGAAAGGAAATTCCGCATCGCTCCGGCGATAAAGAACGCCGGGACCAGGCAAAACAGCACGTGCTGCCTGGCGTACTCTTGCAACATGTGGAACGCTTCAAGTATCGCTGTCTGCACGCGCGGATTGCCGAGTGGCGCAAAGTATGCGAGGAGAAACACCCCGGCTATTACCGCAAACGCCTTCAGTTCCTTCACGGAGCATTCACTCCTTTTTCCGCAACGCACCGGCGCAGGCCAAGACGCACTCTCCGTCGTCAGCCATCTGGTCGATGCACCTCATGAACTGGTACACACACTGCGCTCTGAGACCATATACCACGTTGAGCCCTTCTTTTCTCGAGCTGACCACCCCTGCCGCCTTGAGCACGGCGAGGTGCTTGGAGATCGTGGACTGGTCGAAACCCAACCGGTCAACGAGGGCGCACACGCACTTCTCCCCCTCGGTAGCCAGGATTTCGACTATCCGCGCCCGGGTCTCGTGGCCCAGCGCCTTGAACACCGCCACTCGTCTTCTGATGATCTCATCATAAGCCACTTGCGGCACCTCCATGGCTATATTGCCATATAGCCATGGCAAAGTCAATAGAATCCTGCGCGGACGTCTTGCACTCGCGCAGGTTAACGTGGCGCCCGGACCAGGTGACGAACCGTTCCGCGTTTCACTCATGTCGATGGCTGCCCTTGCGGTCCCAGCCCAGGCTTTCCCGGCACCGTCTTCGGAGCGGGAAACCAGTGTTTGGTCCTGTTCGCGATGGCGACGAGGCTGAGCATGATCGGCACCTCTTCGAGCACTCCGACCACGGTCGCAAGCGCCGCCCCTGACTTCAGACCGAATAGAGAGATCGCCACAGCCACTGCGAGCTCGAAGAAGTTGCTTGCGCCGATCATGGCCGCTGGAGGCGCCACCGTCCTGTCCACCTTCCACACTTTGCACCACGCATAGCCTATCATGAAGATGAGATAGGTCTGGATCGTGAGCGGAACCGCTATCAGAAGTATGTGGATGGGATTGCTCAGGATTATCCCGCCCTGGAAGGAGAACAGGATTATGAGCGTAAGCAGGAGGCCTATTATGGTGAATGGCTTCAGCTTCGGAAGGAACTGCGACTCGAACCATGCGATGCCCCTCGTTCTTATGAGGCGCACTCGGGTGTAGTAGCCGAAAGCAAGCGGTATGACGACGTACAGGAACACCGACAGGAGCACAGTGTCGTACGGCACCACGAGCTTCGTGAGCCCGAGCTGGAACATGACGATGGGAGCGTAGAGGACGAGCAACACGAGATCATTGATCGCCACCTGAACGAGAGTGTGCGCGGCGTTGCCGCCCGAGAGATAGCTCCAGACGAACACCATTGCGGTACATGGCGCGGCTCCGAGGAGGATGGCCCCGGCCACGTACTGCCGCGCAAGTTCAGGGTCTATCAACGGCTTGAAAAGTACCCTCAGGAAGAGCGAAGCCAGCAGGAACATCGTGAAAGGCTTGATGAGCCAGTTGACAACCAGCGTCACTATCAGGCCTTTGGGTTCCTTGCCCACCCTGACGATGCTCCCGAAGTCTATCTGCACCATCATAGGGTATATCATGAACCAGATCAGAATGGCGACCGGGATGGAGACATGGGCGTACTCCCACCTGCTCAGGAGCGCGGGAACGCCCGGGAACACCGAACCAACCAGGATCCCAACCACGATGCAAATGGCCACCCAGACCGTCAAGTACTTCTCGAAGAACCCTAACCCTTGTGCCCTGCCTGGCCTGCTCTGTACAGCTTCCTTAGCCATGGCTACACCTTCGCCTCCTCCACCCCTGCACTTCCGCACGCGACCTCATTCAGGATTCGGCTTGCGCTGCCTCACATTCGCATAAAGGCGTCCGCAGCTATTTGCACCGTCGCGGCGCCTTGGGATTTGTCTCAATCTCCCTTACCTTGTCCGCAAGCGCCTCCATCCCCGGGGTCTCATCTATGGGCGCATTGAGAATGCCCTCGAGCGCTCGCCAGCACTCCCTAAGCCGCTCGGCGTTCGCTTCGTAGAATACCCACTGGCCCTCCCGCGAATCGTTCACAAGGCCAGCGTCTTTGAGAGTGGCAAGATGATGGGAGATTGCAGGCTGCGTGATCCCGAAGATCTCCTCGAGCTCGCACACACAAAAAGTCCTTCCGCACAACACCTTGAAAATCTTGAACCTCGTATCCTGCCCGAGGGCTTGCAATACTCTGACCGTCTCGTCAATCGGCCCCATGACATCACCTTCGCTAATATCTGCATATCGACATATCTTTATTGCTATGGCCATCTTACTCCCGGCTAGGTCTTTCGTCAACCCCCCAGACACCCGGCCGGTGGCGTGGCCCCCTCCGCCGCAAGAGAAACTCAACCACCCCAAGGGCAGAGCCCTACCGCCAAGCATCGCGCGTCGAGGAATCACCGCCGCCGGTTCATGCTCGAATGAGCCCAAGTCTCGTCAGAACGCGCGCAAGGCGGTCTTCCACGACCGGAACCATGGCGATCTCGCGGTAGCAGAGCTCCCCGAGCAGAATGAGAATGAGGGCAACTCCGTACGTTGCGACACCTCCCAGGAGAGAGGTTGCGACAGCGGCGACGGTGCCCGGAGCACACCTGAATAGTCCTTGATGAAGACCTCTCGCGACGGCGCGGAGCCCGAGCGACGGCCAGTAAAAGAAGTTGCGGACCTTTCGCCCCACTATCATGGATGGTACCGTCCAGCAGACAAGGAAACCGGCGTGGTCGCGGCGAAGTAAGCCACGGCGCCACGCCACAGAGCGTCTGAAACGGGCGGGCGCTGCCTCGCGCTGATTGGCGAAATGGTCTAGTCCCGGGCGGGAGGGAGGAGCTGGCTGGTGAGCAAAGTCGAATCCGTCTTTGTCGTTCTCCTCATCGGGCCGGTGGCACCCATCGCCTTGTTCCTGTGCGGATGGTGGGCTAGCCTCGGCATCGTCCCGGAGAAGCTCGTCTTCATGCTGGTCTTCGTGGGATTCGGAACCGGGGTCGCCATCGACATCGCCTTTCTCAAGAGATGGGTGCGGACGGCATATTCGTGGAATGAGAAGCTCTTGCTTGCCGTTTTCCTGTTCTATTCGGTGTGCGTCTTTGGTTTCTTCATGGGCGTTCCCGTCTTCAACCTTGCGGTTGGAGTCGCCGCGGGCCTCTTCTGGGGAAGGAGACTCCTCCACCTTGGCGTCGACGAAAAGAAGGCAGCCCACGACGCTCTCAGGGTCGCCCGAGCGTCAGCGTGGGCTATCACTCTGGTCTCATTCGCCTCCGGCTACTTCGCGACGAGAGATGTCGCAGATACGGCACGGAATCTCCAGGGGATGCTGGGCCTGCCATTCACGCCGACTGACCGCATGGTTGTCGCGCTCATCGTCACCGGGGGCCCGGCCCTTATCGTTGCTCAACATTGGTTGACGAAAAAGTCGGTTCTCTGGGCATATCGGCTCGGCCGAGCTGCCTCGTGAAAGACGCGCCGCCTATGCGCTGCTCAAGTCGTTTCTCGAATTCACCGTCGAAGAAAGGAAGGAGAATCGACATGTGCGCACAGCGAGATCCCATGAGGAGGATTTGCAGGGGAGAATTCACGAGGGTATTCCTTGTCCTTACCGTAGTCTTGAGCGCCCTGCTTTTTGCTCCGACGTCCTATGCGGAGTACTCCACTGGCCCGCGCCAAACCGGAGAAGAGGTTCTACTGGAACTCCTGGTGTGTCCGACGAGATTCATGGTCAGGGTAGCCAGTAACGGCTGTACGGACAAGAATTCCTTCAAGATCGACGTGAAGAAGGAAGCGGGGTTATCCCCGAAAGTACCACACTACCTCTTGACGATCGTTCGGGTCCGACCTGATGAATGTAAGGCGATAGTAGATGACGGAGTCCTACTTCTATTTGACCTGGCAAGAGATGTCGGATTGACAGGCGATTTCACCTATTCCATCACCAACCCGGTATATTCGTTGTCCCGGGTCCAACCTTCAGAGAACTCTTTACTCTCCATTATCGAAAGACACTTCACTCTGGAACCTCCCAAATCCAGAGGGGCAGAGCCGGAGCCGTTTGCTGAATTCTCAATGGATCATGGCTATTTTACGTGCTACCTCCCGACCCGTTGGAAGCTGGAGCGGGACCCAGAAGGCGATGAGAAAGCCGGTATTTTCGAGGTCCGACTGACGGTGTCGGAGAAGGCCAAGCCGGAAGACGGCGAGAGCTACTTCTTTCCCGACCCCCTTATCTACGTGGGATACTACAGGAAGGACAATCAGCAAAACAAGACCTATGAAAGTTTCATCAAGGACTATGAGGAACTGCTCTTGAGAAGAGAGGGCAGCGACCGATCGCGGTACGAGAAGCCGAAGGAAATCGAATTTGGTGGCAGAGAAGCCACAGAAATCACCTACGAAGTCTACCAGGAAGTACCGCGTGGGCCGCTGGTCACGATCAAATATCGGCTAAAGGCCAGGTTCATCGTGGTGAAGGGCGACGAAGGTTTCTATGTGCTTGCCTATAAGAGCCCACAAGAATTCTACGACGAGTATTCACATGTTTTTGAAGAGGTGGTCGAGACATTCGAGATAGGCGGAACGAATTCATGAGCGACCCATTTGAGTATGGCGCCATAGGTTTTCGTCTCCTTTCTTGGCGACGTTAGGGTTGCCGGTGTTGCCCTCCGCGGATGGCGCGCTTGCGGCACGCCTCGTTCGAATTCCGCGCGGGAGACATCCGAATTCTCCACGCCCCATCGTGCAAGCACCGGCAACCCTGGGCAGGACCGCCCCGCCGAAAGGTAGCGCGAACTTTTGGCGACATACTTGGCCATTTGGCCATTACTGGAGCGTCTCCTACAGTGCCCGTGAAACCTGGCACGCCCGCCTTCTTTGATGCTTCACGCCAGGTTCCCGTGGGCGCTTACAAGCAGCCAGCGAGAAACGGCGAAGTCGAGGTGTCTGTTTGCCTCTCGGAAAACTCCCGAGAGCCGGTGGGTAACCGGCGGGCAACCTGCGGTCAACCTGCAAATCGACTGCCGACCGGCCCGCGCGGATGACAAAGCCCCGGAGCAACCCGCCCCGGGGCTTTCGCTCTCCAGGTACCTAGCCAGTACGTTTGCCTGTCCAGCCCACGCTGGCGCCTAGCTGGGCTTTCGTCTAGTGACAGGTCGGTTTTCACCCGGTTTTCACCTTGAGTAACCTCGACCTGTAAGGTTTTGGCATCGCATCGCCGAAATAGCTGGCGCGCCCGGAGGGACTCGAACCCACGACCCTCTGATCCGAAGTCAGATGCTCTGATCCACTGAGCTACGGGCGCGCGACTCTTATGTGCATACGCGACTAGCTATGTGAACAGACGGCCCGTAGGCCGCCGTTGTCATCGAAAAATGGCGGAGAGAGGGGGATTCGAACCCCCGCACGGTTTGTTCAACCGTCTAAAGGTTTAGCAAACCTTCCCCTTCAGCCAGCTTGGGTATCTCTCCGCGCGAAATCGATTATTCCGTTGCGGTGCCATCCGCAAGCCTCGCCTCTGGCTTCGCGGCGGCCGTGCCATGTCTCGCGGGGCTACCCTCCGCGTGACTGGCGTCGGCACTGTCATTGTAGCACACTTGCAAGGCGAGGGCAAGACCCGTAGACCCGCGCGCCTCGCGCTCCCCTGACACGCATGTCAACCAACCGAGCTCGTCACCCGCGCCGCTCAGCCGGTCACTCAAGTATGACGCTATCGGGGTCCACCGCCGCCGGGTTGAGCAGATAGTGGCCCACATCATTCTCCATGAGGTCCTCGTATCCAGGTGACTCGATGACGATCTCCCTATCCGGATTCTCGCTAGACCACTCGGAGCAAAGCGCCTGTACGGTTGTGAGGTGGCGCCCGACGCGCATCTTCATTGGCTTGCCGGATTCGTCGTAGTCCGTGAAGAGCAGCCCCCGCTTTCCCGCTATCAAGAGAAAATCGTCTTTGCCGTCGATTATCAAACTTTCAGTCTTCGGGCCCGTAGGCTGGTCAAGGAACGGCCCTGACGCCTCAAGCAGGAACGGATACGCGGAGGAGTGATCCGCGATCTCTCTGTGGGTCAACCCATGATAGTTCTGCGGAGACGGCTCCGTGTGGATGTCAAAAAACTCGGAGCTGATGTTGATGCATGCCATGGTCGCGATGGTGATGTCCTTTGTGGGAGCGACTATGCAGTTGGTCACGGGGTAGAGGAGTTCCGCTTCGTGCAGGTCTATCACTATGTCCACTTTCTCCTGCTCGATGAGACGCATCGCCGCGTACGACGTCTTCTCAGTAAGCGTGCCGTTCGCCCTCCCCGGCCAAGTCCGGTTCACGTTCCTTATCTCAACGTAGGAGAGTAGCTGGCCGCTGGGGTAGTGCACGTAGACGTCGGGATCAGGCCACTGGTCCAGCGGGTTGGTGACGCGGTCGCCCATCTGGAACGTCCGTTCCCCCCAATCAGTCTTGATGTGGAAATACAGCGGGTAGCCGGACGAAGGCTGAGTCCCCGTGGACCCGCTACGATTAATATGAGGGATCACTATTAGCTTGCCCGCATCCACCTTAGCGTTTTCCACGAGCAGGACGGCGGCCACTATGCCTGAAGACTCGTTCGGGTGACTCCCTCCAAGCACTAGCACGGTGCCTCCCGGCTTTGAGCCCTCCAGGATGAATACGTTGGTGTCGTTAATGGTCCCCTTGAGCGGCGCGAAGTAGTCGCTGAGCTTGGCAACCCTGGTCACACCCGGGCCTTTCACGATGGTTTCCTTGAAGTGCCTGTGAGCGTAAAGCTCGGACCCACCGCCCACGAGCACGATGAGAGCAAGGGCGACGATGATGAGCTTCCCTATGAAGTGCCTGGACATCGGATTCCCTCCTCGCGGTCTGCGTTACTTGATGCGAAGTATCCGGAGGACCAACGGAAGCGCCACGATAGCGTAGAGGGCGGCTTCCTCTAGGTTCTTGGTTTTCATGAAATTCCAGATCACGAGGATAAGCATGTAGCCGACAAGAGCGTAGTACAAGAGAGTTATGACCGACACCCGGTGTCACCTCCAAAATCTAGCGCCGTCAGTATCCTGGAAGTCCCCCCGCCAGTCATAGGGCAAGAAAGCCCAGAGCTTTGCTGAAGACAACCATCAGGGTCCCCACGGCCGCCGTCGCGACCCAGGGAAGCCAGGACGTCTTCATGAACGTCGCGTATGAGCCCTTATACCCGACCGTCTGGAACACCAACCTCGCGATGATGGCCGTCGGCGGAAGGGCGTCGCCGAGGAACCAAAGGAGCGACAGCCCCGAGAGAGCGATCACGGGGTCCATACCGATGGCGTTAAACGTCCAGATGAGCGGGATCCCGAGGACCGCAGCGCCGCCGAACGTGAGGATTCCTTCGGAAACGGGGATTATTATGGGTAGCAAGCAATAGATGAGCACCATCGGCATGCAGATGACCGCCAGGGAGAGAAGCCCCCTCACCCCTGTTGCTGTCATTATCTGGATCAGCGTGCCCACAACAGTGCACGTGGCGAGGAGCGGCAGGAGCTGGTGCATCGTGCTCCTGGAAAGCTCGACCACGTTGATTCTCTTCGGGCTCACGAGGAGCGCCACCACAGCCGAGATGCTGAAGATCAAGGGGAGTCCCAGGATAGGCATTGAATGTGGCCATATTCTGGAAGCCGCAATAAGCCCGAACAGGACCACGAACGGGATTATGACCCTGGCAGGCGTCATTCCCTTCGGGACTTCTGGGAGCTCGGTCACGGTGGATTCCGACGACGTTTCGGATCGTCTGAGCCCGAGAGTGAACACGGTAAACACGCCGAGGACAAGCACAGAGAGGCCAAGCGGAACCTCAAACCCTACATACGGAATGGCCGTGCCAGCGCAGGTCATCATAGCCCACACGTTCACGGGAGGCGCAACCGCAGACAAGCCGGCCAGGAAGAACACTATGGCTGCAACGCGTTCCGGCGAGATGCCCATGAAACTGAGCGCGGACGCAACGGTCCCTCCTACCACAAGCACGGACACGCTCCCGGCCCCGGTGAGAGCCCCTGGGATGAGCATGATGAACATGATCAGCACGAGCGCCAGCGGACGGTTGTTCCGGAACCTTCTGACTATCGCCCTGACCGCGTAGTCCACCGCCCCTGCTTCCTTCATTATGTTCATGAAAACGGTCGCTGTGAAAAAGATAAGGCAGAGGTCCAGATATGTTATGGACCCCTCGGCTATGTGGCGGGCAGGAAACCATATGCCGCCCGCGAACGCGCCCGCAACCGCGGCAAGGAAGATGCTCAGCTCCACCGAGAGCTTGGCGGCGGCTTTGGCAATGACGTACGTCGCGACCATTACGAGAAGCACAATGACGACCTTTGCGAGCATCCCGATTCTCCTTTCTTGCGGTCCTCGCGCGAAGAGGCAAAGGCACAGACGAACGAAGCATCAAGCGTCTGGCCAGCGTCGGGGCTTATTTCTTGATCCCGAACACCTGCGCCATAAGGTCTGCCATCTCTGTCGTGTTCTTGGCGACCGAGAGCGGTATGCCGTTCTCCTTTGCTATGTTCGTGAACCTGTCATCGAAGTTGCTGGCGCTCATGACCATGAGGTAATCGACGTATGGAGCCACCGCGTCTATGATCTCTTCTTGCTCGCTGCCTTTCCGGCCCCGCCCGGACTTTCCTTCCACGTGCATTCCGATGAGGAGGATGCCCTTGCTCTTGCAGTAGTTGATTATCTTCTTAAGCCGTGCGACCTCTCCGGCGACGTCAAGTCCCGAGGCGCCCATTCCCTTCAGGCTCGCGCCCATCACGAGGATGACGGTCTTGTAAGGGGCGCCGCTCGCATACTTGCCTTGCTGGTGGGATTCAACGTGCACACCGGGTCCGGGTTTCATGCCCCCGAGGCCAACCCCGGCGGCGATCTCCTTCTCGGTAGGGACGTCAGCCCAGTCGTACGGCAGCTTGATCTTGTCCGCAAGCGCGTTGGCCACGTAGATGCCCGTGCTCTGTCCGGCCGAGACGATTAAGAGAGGCAGCTTGGCGGATGGAATCTCCTGAGCGAGGCATGCCCCCACGCTACCGGCAACTAGCGTTACCAAGACCGCAAACACTAGCACCTTAGCACCATGTTCGGACAGAATACACCGTGTCATTTCAGAATCACAGCCTCCTTAGATTCGGGTAAGCACAATTCGCCCCAGTAGGGCAGGCTAGCAGTCGCACGCCGTTCCGAACACCACGAGGTCCTCGCCCGTGGCGCACCACACATCCCCACGCCTGCTTTCGAGGTAGTCCAGGAAACCGATGAACGCCTGCCACCAAGGGTTCCCGGGGTCGGGCTTCGTGACTGAGGCAGGATGCCATTCGATCACTAGAGCCTTGCCCGTGGCAATGCAGTCATCGAGAACCCTGCACAGAAGGCCTAAGTACTCCTTGGAATTCATCCTCTTCGACGCGGGCACGTCGCAGAGAATGCCACTCGCGCCATCGGGATAGAGCGCCCTGGTAACACCGAATACGCCGAAGCCGTGTTTGGGCGGGAAATAGAGGATGCTATCGAACTCGCCGGGCGCCGAGCCCACGCTCGCCATGAAGTACATGAATCCGAGCTCATCGGCTACGTCCACGCTCGCGTCGTTCCACGTAAAACTCGTTGCCCTGAACCCCTTCGGACGTTTTCCAGTGCAGGCGGTGACCGCGCCGGCGATGGGCTGGGCGAGGCTCAGCTGTTCCTCGTATGAGAGCTTCGAGATGTCCGCATCGACCTTCACGCCGACTTCATAGCCCTTCCCGGCGATCTCCTTCAGATACGCCTGCCACTCGGGCGTGAGGTCCGACCGGCTCACCCATAATGTGGCCCTCAACCCACGTCTCACAAGCTCATCCATCATCGCCCTCACGGGGCCCAGCTCCTCGCCGTCGCTCACCTGGATATTCACGATGGGTTCCGCGGCCGCTGCCGCTGTTGCTACGGGTGCAGCGACAGGCGAATCAAGGAGGCACAGGCCCAATGCAACCACCACTGCCACCGTCGCGGAAACGAGATTCCGGGAATTCACCCCATCTCCCTCCCCTTGTCGCGTGCTTCCTCGTCGAACGTAGGCGCTACGGGATGCGCGTCGCGCCTCCCCAGGACGGCGAGACGCCCGTTGCCAAGAGGAAAAGGGCCCCGGCCCGCTCCTGCGTGAAGTCACTGCCAAACCGGGGCCCGCTCATGCCCAACCACACGGGCTCGACCCGGGCTACTGCTTGTACCAGTCGCCCGTATCGAACTTGATCATCATCCTCACCCACTCTTCAGGAAGGGTCGGAGTGGTGATCTTGCCGTTTTCCGTGATCGTGAGCGCATTGTACTTGCACATGAGCTTGTCGAGGAGCGCCCAATAGGCGTCGCGCGCGGCCTCGACGTTCCGGTTGCAGTAGTCGGTCAGGAACTCCACTGCAAGAGCGGGATCTTGCTGATACAGCTGAAGGGCGGCAGCGTCTATGGCCGCCTGGGTCTTGAGCGCGAACCCCTCGTATTGATCGCGAACCGCCTGGATGTCCTTGCTGATATACGAGTACTTAAGGTCCGCGTACGTGCTCACCGTTGATACCGCCCACCAATACGAAGTGCGGGTGAGCGTGTGGTGGTCCCCGGCCTCGGTGTTCAGAGAGCTGGAGATCTTGGTGACGCTGTTATAGAACGGCACGTACGTGCTGGCGTCCGGGTCCGCCGGGGCGTACCAGAGCACTCCACCGATCTCATCGGGGAGGTATGCCCGTGACTGCGTTATTATGCTGTACTCGCACCCGGGTATCGCGATCATACGCTGGAACGCGTACCGTTCCCCGTCGATGGGCGGGATCGTGCCCTTCCTGCGAGGATCGCCCCACGGCCCGGCCATGATGCCCTTTGTGGCATCGTAGGGCGTACCCTCATAATGGTCGCGGTTGATCGCGGCGATGTCGGCTATGGAGAGCTTCTTGTCCACAGGAACGGAGAAAGGCAGATTCTCCTCGTTGAGGGTGCTCGCGAGAGACGGGGCTGCCAGGCAGAAGATGCGCCAGACGCGCCTCGCGCACGTGGCATAGCGAGTAGCGTTGCAGAAGTGCTTCCTCCAGCTGAACGGCTCCCCGCTCGACGGATCGTACCAGCCCTTCTCGATAGCGAACTCCTTTATGCCCGGGCCGTACATGAAGTTCTCGGAGTCGTCCCAATCGATGACGTCGATGACCGCGTTGTTGCAGCACGACGCTATGTGACCATCCGGGACCCTCTCCGCTACCCAGTAGGCGCCGGGGTCACCGCACCCAGGCTCCCAGAGCGGGCCGGGGCCGGAGATCTCGAACAACCACACCTCGTGAGGATCCGACACGGCAAGGGCTTCACCGTTGTCCTTGTAGCCGTACTTCACCGCAAGGTCACCCATGACGCGGATGGCCTCCCGTGCGGTAGCTGCCCGCTCCATCGCGAACATCGAGAGGTTCGTGATGTCCAAGATGCCGTTGCTGTTCTTGGACTCAGGCCGGTTGCTGGTCGTGGTCTCGCTGATGCCGACCTGCTTTTCATTGATCATCCCGAAGATGCCTTTGATGTAGCCGTACGTGTGTTTCACCTGAGGTATGAAAACACCCGTGGATTTCATCGCGTCGTGTATCTGGTACCCGCCCGTGAACTGCGGGAGGAACGGCACCTCGACCGTCGCGCCCTCAGGCCAGTCCTTCGCCGGAACCTTCTCGATCTCGAATGTGCACATGCCGCAGTCCGCGGTCTGGGTTACCGAAGCGGAACCGTCCACAGACGCCCCTGGCGTAACCAGTATCGTGGTGCATGCAAGCGCGCCGACAGAAAACAGACAGATGGCAACGGCAACAACCGAGGATGTCACCCACATTCTCGAGCGCGCGAACCAGCCGGATTTCGCCATGTTATGCCACCTCCAACCCACTGGAAGGGTCATACGTTCGTGACGCGCGGGCCCTTGACTTGCCCGCGGCACACCCTCTCTCCGTGTGTTCTACATCCCTGCGAGCGGCCCGGGCGACGGGCCATCGCTCACTTCTTGTAATGGTCCGGCTCGTCAAGCTGGATGACTCTCTGGAGCCACGACTCGGGATAACCTATCGTCTTCACCTTGCCGTCTTCAATCATGAAGCCGGCGTTATACTTCCAGATGAGGTAATCGAGCAGCTCCCACCATGCGTCCCGCACGACTTCCACGTTTCTGTTGCAGTACCTCGTCAGGAACTCGACAGCGAGCTTCGGGTCCTGTTTGTAGAGGTTGAGCGCCGCGGCTTCTATGGCCGCCTGAGACTTGAACGCAGCGCCCTCGTACTTCTCCTGCCAAGCATTGATGTCCTTAATCATGTAGGAGTATTTCAGGTCCGCATACGTGCTCACTGCGGAAATGGCCCACCAGTAGGACTTGCGGGTGAACTGCTGCTGCGAGCCGGCCTCGGTGTTCATTATCGGGTTGATCTCGGTCATCGAGGCATAAAGCGGCACGTAGCACGTTGCGTCCGGGTTCGCGGCGCCGTACCACACCAGAGCACCGATCTCGTCCGGCAGCCAGCCGCGGGATTGTGTGGTGATCGTGTACTCGCATTGAACGGACGAGATCATTCTGTTCCACGCGTACGTCTGGTCGCCGACCTTCCAGGTCTGAGGCTGATACCTGCGCGGGTTGCCCCACGGGCCCGCGGTGATGCTGGTCCTCATGTCAAACTGAGTGTCCTCGTAGTGATCGCGCTGCAGCGCGCAGATGTCCTGGATAGAAAGCTTCCTCTCCGCGGGCACCGAAAATGGCGGATCCGCCTCGCTGAGCTTTGAGGCGAGCGAGGGCGCGACCCTTCGGAAGACCTCGCATACACGCCTGTAGCTGTAGTCGGTCCTGACCGCGCCGTTGAAGTCCCAGCGCCAGTTGAGCGGCTTGCCGCTGGCCGGGTCCCACCAACCCTTCTCTGCCGCGAACTCCCTGATGCCCGGGCCGTACATGAAGTTCTCATGATCGTCGAAATCGATATTGCCGATGATGGCGGAGTTCGCCGACACGGCAACGTGGCCGTCCGGCACCCGCTGCGCCACCCAGAATGCGCCTGGCTCCTCGCTTCCCTGTTCCCACAGGGGACCGGGGCCTACGATCTCGAACACCCAGCACTCCTTGGGGTCAGAGATCGACAGCTCCTCGCCGTTGTCCTTGTACCCGTATTTGACTGCGAGATCGCCCATGATCTGCACGGCCTCGCGAGCGCTCGACGCGCGCTCCATCGCGAGAACCGACAAATTAGTTATGTCAAAGAACCCGTTGGGGTTGCGGAATTCGCGACGCCCGCCTATTGTTGTCTCCCCTATCCCAACCTGCTTCTCGTTGATCACGCCGAAAAGGGCCATGATATAACCGTAGGTGTGAGGCACCTGCGGAATCTTGTTCCCGGTCGGATTCATTGCCACCTCATGAAGTTGATACCCGTTGCTGTATTGGGGCAGGTTGAGCACGTCGACCATGGAACCAGGCTCCCAGTCTTTGGCGGGCACTTTCCAGATCTGGAACGGGCTCGAGCCGCTGTCACACGTATGTGTGACCGAGGCCGACCCGTCCACCGAGGCCCCAGGGGTCACCAATATCGACGTGCATGCAAATGCGGCGAGAGAGAATACCGCCGTCGTGAGGATCATGACGATCGGGACGATGCAGGCCTTGCGCCATATCCAACCTTTCTTCTTCACCATCTTGCAGTCCTCCTCCGTTACGCCGTGTTGAACAATGCGTCAGCTGTTCCCGTCCCTCTTTGGCGTCCGCCGCTTTTGAACGGCGAGCGTAACTTGAGCTTGATGCGTTAGACACCCTTGCGTGCGTCGTGCGACGACAGCGCAAGCGACGTTGCTAGGCCTGATATCACCTCCCAACGGGTGGTTTCCCGACGAAATCGGCAGCTGAACCCACCTATCGATGGGCAACTAGCCCAGGGTATAGGTTTTTAGATTCTCCAAGCTATGCCCGACTCCTGCTAAATGCGAGATAAAAAACCAGTAAAGGTAGAAAGGAGATGTGCAAGGAACGTGAAGCCATCACGGAACCGAATGGAACCGAACGGCTTCCCAAGCGCTGCTGGATCGACATCTTGAGTCAGCAGGAAACGGCCTGTACTGAGGCGAAATGGTTTTTGTGGAAGGAGCGCGAGGTCAGAGTGGCTTTTCTTGCATTCTTGTGCGCAGGCGTAGCGCTCGCGGGTTTCGTGGAGTACTGGAGCCACACCAGGCGAGTGCTTGTGATCCCCATCAGGGTTCATGTGAACGGGACGCGGGGAAAATCCACGACAACTCGCTTGATAGCCGCAGGGCTTCGCGCAGGGGGGCTCCGCGTGGTAGCCAAGACCACCGGCACGGCAGCGAGACTCATCTTGGAAGACGGATCGGAGCTGCCTGTGCGCAGACGTGGTCGGGGACGGGGAAACATCGCCGAGCAGATGAAGACGGTGGCGCTCGCGGCAAAGCGCAGGGCGGACGCCCTCGTACTGGAGTGCATGGCCCTCGAACCGGAAAACCAGTGGGTCTCCGAGCATAGGATGATCCGGTCCACGATCGGAGTGATCACGAATGTCCGAGACGACCACTTGGACGTGATGGGCCCCCGGCTGCTCGATGTGGCCCGGGCACTTTCGCTTACCATACCTCGGGAAGGATGCCTCGTGACGGCCGAGAACGCGTTTCTGGATGTCTTCATGGAGCGAGCGCGGGCGCTCGGAACCTCGGTACACGTCGCGGACGCATCCGAGGTCCCCGATGAGGTGAACGCGGCCTTCTCATACGTGAGCTTCAAGGAGAACGTCGCGTGCGCGCTCAAAGTGTGCGAGCTCGCGGGGGTCGCGCGGGATGTGGCCATTTCCGGCATGCTCAGCGCACGGGGCGATCCTGGTGCAATGAGAGTGCTGAGAATCCCTCGAGGAAGCGGCGACTATGTTCTGGTAAACGCATTCGCCGCCAACGATTACACGTCCACCATGCTCATATGGAGGATGATCGTGGAAGGGAGCATCCTGCGCGACGTCGGCGAAGGTATGCCCGTCGCGGTCGTGATGAACAACCGCGCAGACCGCATTCCAAGGATCCGCGAGCTCTCCAGGCTCGTGGCGTGCGAGGTCCGACCGCGGTACGTCTTTCTGATAGGCGAGGCCGCGAGGATTGCCGAGGCCGAGCTCGCCAGGAGCGGAATGGACCTGCGCCGGGTGGTGGACGTCTCATCCCTGGATGAGCCCCGCTCGGTGCTGGACAAGATCGAATCCCAGGTTCCGGGGGGCGCAGTGCTCTTTGCGGTAGGAAACACGAAGGGCATGGGGCAACGACTAGCTGAGTTCTTCGAACGAGACGGTGAGACGCTGTGACCATCGCGTTATCGATTGGAATCGGACTTATCGCAAGCTTCCTGTTCACCGAGATCACAGGCTTGTACGGCGGCGGACTGGTCGTCCCGGGTTACCTCGCCCTCTACCTGGATCAGCCCACGCGAGTGGGCGCAACCCTGCTCCTGGCGGGCATCACTTACGCGGTCGTCTGGGTGCTGTCCCATGCTATCATCCTGTACGGACGCCGAAGATTCATGGCCATGGTGCTGACGGCGTTCTGGCTGGGCTGGTTGGCCGTCAAGCTCGGCGTATGGATCCCCGGTGCGAGCCAGGAAGTCAGGGCCATTGGATACATCATCCCCGGCCTCATCGCTAACGATATATCCAAGCAGGGCGCTATCCGGACATTCGCATCTGTCCTTCTCCTGGCGGCAGTCGTCCGTCTCGCGCTGGTTTTGGTGAGGTGATCGCGCCGACATGCCTGCTTGGGGGATGAAACGCGGCCGGGTATCAGTGGTGTTCCTGTTAGTCGCGGCCGTTCTGGCGACCGCCGGGGTCTGGGTCGCCCGCACGTCCGTTCGCGACGGGACAGCGCCGCGTCCTTACCATGACGCGCAGGTTGAGGCTGCGAACCTCATGATGCGGTGCACTGCCGCCATAAGGGAATACCGCCTTTCTCTGGGAATCCCCATCGACCGCGACCTCGACCCGAACGAGACGGGGCTCATCGGAGGCGAGTTCACGGAGATCACGACGACCGCCGGGAACCTCGAGGCCAAGCGCACTGCGACTAACCCGGCTTTCGCAGCTCTCATGGTAAAGTTCTTCAAAGAAGCCGGCCTCGAGCCCGGGGACGTCGTCGCGGTCGGGGCGAGCGGTTCGTTCCCTTCGCTCATCTTAGCCACGTTGTCAGCTGCGCGCGTCCTCGGCCTGCGGCCCATAACCATATACTCGATAGGCGCTTCCACGTATGGCGCGACCTTGCCTAACTTGACATTCGTGGACATGCTGGCGCGCCTGAACGAAGAGGGACTCATCCCGTACAAGTTGGCAGCCGTGTCCCTGGGAGGTGACAAGGACGCCGGCGAGGGCACCCTTTTCGGCGAGGGGAAGCGCGTGATGGAAGAGATAGCGGCACGCGCAGGCGTGCCCCTGATCAGAGAAGATACCGTGAGCGGGAGCGTTCGGCGAAGACTCGAGGTGTACAGGAAACTGGCCGCGGGCGAGCCAATAAGGTGCTTCGTGAACATAGGGGGGGCCACGCCGAACTACGGGAACACCCTCACATCGCTGGATTTCCCCAACGGGCTCGTCGTGCACCCCCCTGTCATGTCACAAGCCCCCGACCGCGGGCTCATCTTCGAGTTCGCGGCCGCAGGCGTGCCCGTGATCAACCTACTTGACGTCCGCGGTCTCGCTCTGAAAAACGGGCTCCCCATCGACCCCGTGCCGCTCCCTCCAATCGGCACGGGACGAGTGTACGAAACCACGGGATACTCACGGGTCGTGGCCCTGGTCGCGCTTGTCGCGAGCTGCGCGGCGATCTGGGCCGGGACGGCGGCCTGGAAACCCTGAGACGCCGCGGCTCGGCTGCAAAGCCGATGACCGGCAGGACAGGAGGCCGGGCGGGACATCAGTCTCGGTCGAAGCCGTATCGCGCTGCAAGCTCGCCCCCGACAGCCCGGACCGCGGAGGCGAACTCGGCCCTATGGGCAAGCGCCTCCCGGAAGCGTGGGAGCTTTTCGGGCAGGCGGCGCTTCATCGCGGCAGCCAGCGACGCTGTCATGGGTGGGTAGAAATTGAACGGGTCCAGACTCACGTACGAAGCGCCAGAGTCTCTGGCCCGTGCGTAGATCGGCTCGAGCTGTTCCCAAAGTTCACTGATCCCTGGGATGGCAGGAGCAATGAACACCCACGTTCTCAGCCCTGCTGCCGACAACTTCTCTAATGCCGCGAATCGCCTTGAAGGAGGAGACGCTCCAGGCTCCAGCGCCCGAGCGATCTCGTCGTCCGCTGTGCTGATGCTGAAGCCCACCTCGACCCAGGAAATGGCACCGAGAATGTCCATGTCGCGGGTAACGAGGTCGGACTTGGTCAGGATGGAAACCTGGGCGGGGCTTATCGACATCTCAGCCAAGCACGCCCGCGTAAGCCTGGTCTTGTGCTCAACGGGTTGATAGGGATCCGTTACGCTAGATAAGAGAATGACTCCGCGGTTCACCCGTCGCAGTGCGCGCCGCAGTGCTGCCGGAGCGTTCGCCTTGATGTCGACGAAGCTCCCCCACGGTTCCTGACGGCCCCTGAACCGGCTCACGATGCATGGCGCATAGCAATACACGCAAGCGTGGGCGCATCCCACGTATGGGTTAAGGGAAAAGTCCACGCCAGGGATCCCGGACTTGGTCAGGATCGACTTGCATTCGATTTCTCTCGTCGTCGGCACCATACGACACCGACTCCCTCGTCTACCGGCTTGCTCTCCGGGGGCGTTGCTGACGTGCCGCATCGTCACCGCACGTCGGCCAAGCATCATGTTCAGCTTCAGCGCCGCGTCCAGCGTCGCCGGCGCGTGGCAGAACGAGCCTCGCCGTGGCCTCGCCGTGGGTGCAGCCGTTCCGCTCCTGCAAGGGCAGGAGCACGGCGGCGGCGACGGACGCAGGGGCCCTAGGTTGCCGGTGTTGCGCTGCGGGGACGGCGCGCTTGCGGCGCGCCTCGTTCGAATTTGGCGCGCGAGATAGCCAAATTCTCCACGCCCCGTCGTGCAAGCACCGGCAACCCTGGGCAGGCCCCCCTCCGCCGGAAAACAGTGCGGACTTTTGGCGACATACTTGGGCGCAAACAGCGTTGCGGCCCCCTGGAGGCTATGCTGACGGTGAGGCACGTGCGTCAAGGGGCGACCGTGGACCGGCGGGGTACACCAGATGTGACGCGATGTGACGCCAATGCGTGGGGCGCGCGACACATGGTGTTATCGCGAACGCGAATAGCATCACGTACATAAATAGTGGCGGAGGAGGTGGGATTCGAACCCACGAGGGCCCAGAGGACCCTGGCGATTTTCAAGACCGCTCCCTTAAGCCAGCTCGGGCACTCCTCCGCAGGCCCTGCTGGGAGATGGACGAAAGGCCTCTCCCGACACGACGATTATACCACGCACGGCCTTCCCAGGGCAAGGAGCACGCCGGCGCGCGGCACCGAGCCCGCCAGCCAGCGCAGCGCGCGGCGCAGACGGGCACGTGCCCGACGCGAACCCTCTTTCTATCCCTTCGCGATGCGTTCGAGGCCGTCCATGTACGGTCGAAGGGCCTTCGGGACGATCACCGATCCGTCCGCCTCCTGGTAGTTTTCCAGGATGGCGGCAAAGGTGCGGCCCACCGCGAGCCCAGACCCGTTCAGCGTGTGCACATACTCGGGCTTGGCGCCCGGGGCGGGACGGAACTTGATGTCCGCACGTCTCGCCTGGAAGGCCTCGAAGTTGCTGCACGACGAGATCTCCACGTACCGTCCGTAACTCGGCATCCAGACCTCCGGATCATATTTCTTCGCGGCTGCGAAGCCGACGTCGCCCGTACACATCATGACGACCCGGTATGGCAGCTCAAGCCGCTTCAGGACATCCTCAGCGTCGTGTACGAGCTTCTCGAGCTCGTCGTAGGACGTTTCAGGCCTTACGAACTTCACGAGCTCAACCTTGTCGAACTCATGCTGCCTCACAAGGCCCCGAGTGTCTCGTCCGGCGGACCCCGCCTCCGCGCGGAAGCACGCCGTGTAGGCCACGTGGTATATGGGAAGCTCGCTCGCCTCGAGGATCTCGCCCCGGTAGAGGTTCGTCACAGGCACCTCGGCCGTGGGGATCAAGTAGTAATCAGTGCCCTCGCAGCGGAACATGTCCTCGGCGAACTTCGGGAGTTGGCCCGTCCCTATCATGCTCTCGCGGTTCACAAGAAACGGCGGGTAAACCTCGGTGTAGCCGTGCTCTTTGGTGTGGAGGTCGATCATGAACGCAATGAGCGCCCGGACCATGCGCGCGCCCGCTCCACGGAACACGGTGAACCTCGCGCCGGTTATCTTGGCGGCGCGCTCGAAATCAAGAATGCCGAGGTCAACGCCGAGCTCCCAGTGGGGCTTGGGCTCGAAGTCGAACTTCCTAGGTGTGCCCCACCGGCGGATCTCGACGTTCTCTGACTCGTCCTTGCCGGTCGGGACCGACGAGTGCGGGATGTTAGGGATCGCGAGAAGGAGCGACGTGAGCTTTTCATCCAGCGCCCTCACCGAGTCATCCATCTCCTTGATCTTGGCGGACACGTCGCGCATCTCCAGGATGGCGTCGGTAGCGTCCCCCCCGCTCTTCTTGACCCGGGCGATTTCGTCGGAAACCTCGTTCCGACGCTTCTTCAGCTGCTCGACCTCGTAAATGAGCTTGCGCCTTTCCTCGTCTACGGCAAGCACCTCGTCGAGAACGGCGTCGTCTTCCCCGCGCCGAGCGAGGGCGTCCCGCACGATCTCAGGGTTTTGTCGTATGAGCTTGATGTCCAGCATGTTCATCCCTCCGTTGTCTATCCGCTACCAATCCACTAGTCTGCTGTTCCTGTTCCCGCTGCTTTCCCACTGCTCACAGCCGCGCACGCCGTCAGGCGCGAGGCCGCGCCGCGTGCTCCCGCTTACACGCTTCCCCTCCGCCAGGCCCGACCCCGTGCGTTGCCCGACGCGGCGTGCCGTGCGGCGACGCTGCGTGCTGCTGCGGGCCGCGTCAACCTCGCGTTGGTCGCCCTAGCGCTGGTCACGGCCTTCGAAGGCCCGGGAACGCGATGACACCGCGCACGGCGGATGTAAAAAGCCCCTCGCCCCCTGGGACAAACCCATGGGGACGAGAGGCTTGTGCTCCCGCGTTGCCACCCCGATTGGCCGGAGGCGTAGGCGACCACGCCACGCCCGCTCGACCCTCTCAAGAAGCGTTAACGGGCAAACCCGGCAGGGCATACTCGGCGCCCATGCGGCGCGCCTTTCAACCCGCGGCTCTGAGGTGGATTCGGCGGGCCTGCGCGCCGGTTCACACCAGACCCGGCTCTCTTCAGCGGGAGGCCTGACGCCTACTTGTCCTCGTCATCGCCTTGGCTCGGACCGTCTTTAGGATCATCTCTTGCCTGTTCCGAATTCGCGTTGCGCGTTTGTATATCCGATTATAACACCCGGACGCCCGCGAGACAACCCTTGACCATCTTGACCGCGCCCGCTCGGCGCGACCGGGGCGCGAGCGCGAGGGTCCGTTGCCAGAACGCACGCCCGTGCCTCGCCGCCACTCGGCTGTTGCGCTGGCTGGCACAGGAACTTAGGCCATGCCCGCCCGCGCCAGAAGGGCCTCCCAGTTGCGGTCGATGTCGGCCTGGATCTCCTCGATGATGTGCTCGTTCTCCGGCCGGAAGAGATGGCGGAATCGTCCCTGCTTCTCAAGCCATCCGCGCACGGGCTTCTTCTCCCTGGGCTTGTGGGTGATGCGCCACGTGCCGTTTTCGACCTCGTACAACGGCCAGAAGCATGTCTCCACGGCGCCCCGCATGATCTCGATGGTCTCGGACGGATCGAACTGCCACCCGAGCCTGCACGGCGCAAGGACGTTGATGAACGCCGGGCCCTTCACCGCAAGCGCCTTTTGGACCTTGGTGACGAAGTCGTTCCAGTGACTCGGCACCGCCTGCGCAACGTACGGGATGTTGTGGGCCGCCATGACCGCGGTCAGGTCCTTGCGGAACTGCGTCTTCCCGGGAATGACCTTCCCCGCGGGGCTTGTGGTCGTGGATGCACCCTTGGGAGTCGCGCTCGACCTCTGTATGCCCGTGTTCATGTAGGCCTCGTTGTCGTAGCAAATGTAGACCATGTCATGCCCGCGCTCCATCGCCCCGGACAGCGACTGGAACCCAATGTCGTAAGTGCCGCCGTCGCCGCCGAAGGCGATGAACTGGATATCCTGCGTTATCTTGCCCTTCTTCTTGAGCGCCCTATACGCTGCTTCCACCCCGCTGATGGTGGCGGCGGCGTTTTCGAACGCGTTGTGGATGAACGGAACCCTCCACGACGTGAAGGGATATATCGTCGTCGTCACTTCGAGGCACCCGGTGGCGCACCCGACAACAACAGGGGTGTCAACGGCTTTCAACGCCTGCCTCACGGCTATCGGAGCGGCGCAACCCGCGCAAGCACGATGCCCGCCGCACAGGAGTTCTTCCTTCTTCGTAAGCTCCCTCAAGTTTGCCATTCCTGCCGCCTCCTATTCCCTGACCCCGAGGTAAGTCACGGGCGACGCGATCTTGCCCGTCTCGGCGATCTTGGCAAGATCCCAGAATACCCCGGCTATCTGCTCGGTGTCGATGTCCCTGCCGCCGAGGCCGTAGATGTAGTTCACCATCTTCGGCCCGGGCGCGTCATACATGGCGGATCGCACGTCCACGAACACGGGCCCACCCATCGTGGAGAGGCCGTCTGCCCTGTCGAGAACAGCGATGGCCTTCTTGCCTGCAAGCGCCGCCACTATCTCCTCGTGCGGGAACGGCCTGAAGAGCCTTATCTTCAGTAAGCCTGCCTTCAAACCCTTATCTCTCAGGTCGTCAACGACCACCTTCGCGGTTCCTGCCGCAGAGTTCAGCACGACCACAGCCAGCTCGGCGTCGTCCAGCCTGTATGCCTCGAAGAGACCGTAGCTCCTGCCGGATATCTTGGCGAACTCCCTCGCCACGTCCAGCACCACGTCTTTTACGTGCGTCTGGGCCTCAGCGAGCTGACGCCGGTGCTCGAAGTACCAGTCAGCGAAGTCCAGCCCGCCGAATGTGGCAGGGTTGTCCACGTCGAGAAGCGAGTACTTGGGGGTTCGCTGGCCGATGAAGCTGCGCACCACGCCGTCGTCGAGAAGCTCAGCGTTCTCCATGCCGTGGCTTACGATGAAGCCGTCCATACAGACCATCGTGGGAAGCTGAACATCCGGATGCTCCGCGATCCGTACCGCCTGAATCAGGTTGTCGTAAGCTTCCTGCGCGTTCTCGGAATAGAGCTGGATCCACCCGGAATCGCGCGCTCCCATTGTGTCGCTATGGTCGCAGTGGATGTTGATGGGCGCTGACAACGCCCTGTTCACGACCGGCATCACGATGGGAAGCCTCAAACCGGCTGCGATATACAGCATCTCCCACATGAGAGCGAACCCTTGCGACGAGGTAGCGGTCATCGCCCTTGCACCCGCCGCCGACGCGCCGATCGTCGCGCTCATGGCCGAGTGCTCGCTCTCCACGGTGACGAACTCCGTATCAACATCCCCGTCTGCCACGAAAGTGGAGAAGATCTGGACGATCTCGGTTTGCGGAGTTATCGGGTAGGCAGCCACCACGTCAGGGTTGATCTGACGCATCGCCTGCGATACAGCTTCGTTTCCGGTAATCGCCACTTTCTTCATCACTTTCCACCAGCCTTCCCGCTGCTCTTTGAACGGCACCCGCACCCCGCGCCCACGGGAGCACCCGTCTCAGCGCTTCCAGAGCCCTCAGGCCTCTCAGCCTCGAGCTCCGTCTCGAGGCGCATATCTATGCACTTCGCAGGGCACTCATGGGCGCATATCCCACAGCCCTTGCAATGCTTATAGTCGATGCCGATCATCTTGCCCTCGCGCACCAGAATGGATGAGTCAGGGCAGTAAATCCAGCATGTCATGCAGTGCCTGCACTTCGCCTCGTCCCAGACAGGACGGTAGGTTCGCCAGTCGCCGGTCTCGTACTTGTCCGCGCTGCCGGCCTCCAGGATAAGCCCGCCTATCGGCACGTCCTTCCAGCCCTTTACTTTTCCATTAGCGCTCATTACTCCGACTGCACCTCCTGGTAGGCCCGCTCGATGGCCTTGATGTTGCCCTCGATGACCTCAGGCTTCGACCTGAACTTCATCTCAAGCTTGTGCCGGGTATCAGCTATGAACTCCTCCAGCGTCATAAGGCCTGTCGCCCTTATTAGGGCACCCATCATCGGGGTGTTTGGAATGGCCCGGCCGATGGTGTCGATGGATATCTGCGTGGCGTCAACGGTGAAGACCTTGCCGCTTTTCACCTTGAGCCTCGTCCGCATCTCTGCCGGAGAAAGATTCGTGTTCACAAGATAGATCCCGTCTTCCGGCACCCCCGACGTCACGTCGTTCTTCCCGATCAGCGTCGGGTCAAGGACCACTACTATCCTAGGGTTCGACACGTGGCAGTGCATCCTCACGGGCTCGTCGCTGATCCGGTTGAATGCCAGCACGGGCGCGCCCATCCGCTCGGGGCCGTACTCGGGAAAGGCTTGAATGTACTTGCCCACCGACGCGGCCGCCTCGCCCAGGAGGATGGCGGCGGTCTTCGCCCCTTGGCCACCCCTCCCATGCCAGCGAATCTCGAGAACCTGTGCCATAGCTCGTCCCCCTCACATATGAATTTGTCACGCGCCCCGAGCCACGGACCCATACCCACGAGAACCCGGAGCCCGAAGCGCCCGAACATGTTTTGCGCCCTACCTATTTTAGCATAGAAGTCCAGAACGCGCAGCACCATCTACAACTTTGCGATAGTATGAGACCGCGCGGAAGTGACCAAGGCTCCGACCGCGCGATACTTGGGCCTTTGTGTCGTGCGAGGTCGATCCATGACGATCCGTAGCGCACCAGCTATTTACTTCGTAGCCAGGCTATGCTAGAATTCCTTTTGGACGCCTGTTAACGCCTGAATATGGCGCCATAAGTGTTCGTTTCCCTTCTTGACAGCGTGGGCTTGCCGGTGCTTGCACGACGCGGCGGGGAGGATTCGGCGGTCTCGCGCCGCGCCGAATTCGAACGAGGCGCGCCGGAAACGCGCCGTCCCCGGAGGGCAAGGCCGGCAACCCTGGGGAGGAACCCTCCGCCGAGAAGTGGCGCGAACTCTTGGCGACATACTTAGGGCACCGGCAAGGCGTTCTGATTCGAGTTTTCGAGTTTTCGAGTTGCAGAATTCTTACTACGCCGAGGGGCTGGCAAGGACATGAAGATGAAGGTCAAAGACGTTGAGACTCTCGAACCTGTCACGGCAGCGCCCGGGGCAGGTCTTGAGGGGCTCGCGCCCTTGGTGACCGACCGGGGCATTGTGTATGTCGTTTCGCAGACTAACGAGCTATTGGGCGTGGTCACAGGGAGCAAGCTAATATCCGCACTGACCTCGGGATATGCGAAGGGCGCCACCGCTCAAGACGTGATGATTCCCGCGAGCAGCTTTCCAAGCGTTGATCCTGAAACCGACCTCCAAGCAGCCGCAGGCCTTTTTGAAAGCTCGTGTGTCCCCGAACTGCCGGTAGTCGAGAATGGGATGCTGGTAGCCTCCCTGCCTCAGCGGTCCGTGCTCATGACTTTCTCCAGCGAAGCGGCCTTATCAAAGAGTGCTCGTTACCACGAGCAGCGGGCCCTTGCCATCCTTCGTTCCCTGCACGAGGGGCTTATCGTGATAGACAAGGACCTCATCATCCAGGAGTTCAACCCGGCAGCGGAGAGACTCATGAATGCGAGGGCCGCGGACAGGATCGGCCAGAAGGCCGTGATGGTAAGCCGGGACGAATCACCAATCTTCGAGGTCATGAAGACTGGCAAGGCCAGGTACAACGTAATGACACCGCTTGCTGACGGACGCGTCTTTTCCGTAAACTACGTGCCTCTCGTGGAAGACGGCACGGTGCAGGGGATCATCGAGACCTTCCACGACATCACAGAGCAGGAAGAGCTTCGCTCCCAGCTCGTCAACTCCAGGGACGAGCTCGACAGGGCGTTCGCGCTTACCCTCCCGAACTCAAGGGTGGAACACAAGCTCAAGCATACGCCCGAGTACAGAGACAAGTACGACCCCGAGACCGGTCTCATCACCGTGACCGAGGTCATCGAAGATGGCAACTACAAGCACGTGGTCAACGCGCTCAAGGTCCTCGCGGACCTCAACTCCAAGGGCATTATGTCGCTCCTCGGCATCAGCAAGGATGTCCTCGTCCAGAGCATAATCTTTCACGACCTCGGCAAGTCTCAACCCCAGCTAGAAATAGGGCAGACTGTGGATCCGAAGAAGGTCTTCGAGTACAGTCCCGCGCATGCGGCCCGGAGCGCCGACATCGCAGCCCACTTCTATCATAAGGATCAGGACGTGATCTGGCTGGTTCGTTACCACCATCACAGAGAGGAAGAATTGCCGCTGGATTTCCCACGGCACTTGATGCCAATGCTGAGGCTGCTGCAGCTCGTGGACGGTCTTTCCGCAGCTCTCACCCGCCGCAACGCCACGATAAAACTGGACGTCGAAGGCACGAGAGTGACCGTGCATGAGCGCAACGGCCACCCGGATTTCAACAAGTCTAGGGTGGTCGACCTTTTCACGGGCGAGAGCACGGTGATCAACGTCGACTGAAATGTCGACCGGAATGCCGGCTGGGCTGAAATGTCGAATGTCGACTGAAATCGCACGCGCCGGCTCCCCCACGCGGGGAGGGCCGGCGCGCTCGCGTTAAAAGTCCTCGGGCTCCTCTGCACATGGACACGGCCCGAGCCAGGCTAAAGCCGACATGAACGGAATCGAATGCACGGTCACACCGCATTCGCTTCCCTCACGCGCCTCCCGCACACGCCCCGGGCTTCAGGCCACAAGGGTCATATGTCCGGATAAAGGGGGAAGCGGTCCGTAAGGCGCGCAACCTTTGCGCGAGCAGACTCCATGATCGCGTCGTCCCCCGGCTTGTCGAGCACCTCCGCGATGATGTCAGCGATCTCCTCCATCTCAGCCTCCCGCATCCCTCTCGTGGTGACGGCGGGGGTGCCGAGGCGTATTCCGCTCGTTACAAACGGCTTCTCGGGATCAAACGGTATGGTGTTCTTGTTTACGGTGATGCCGACATCGTCGAGGAGCTTCTCCGCCCTTTTGCCGGTAAGCCCTTTCTCCGCCACGCTCACCAGCATGAGATGGTTATCTGTGCCGCCCGAGACGATCCGAAACCCGCGACGCGAGAGAGCAGCGGCCAGGGCCGAAGCGTTCCTGACCACCTGCACCTGGTAGGCGCGGAACTCCGGGGTCATGGCCTCCTTGAGCGCAACGGCCTTCGCTGCGATCACGTGCATGAGAGGCCCGCCCTGGGTACCCGGGAAGACAGCTTGATCGATGTCTTTCGCAAACCGAGCCTGGCAGAGTATGAGGCCCCCGCGCGGTCCGCGGAGGGTCTTGTGCGTGGTGGTGGTGACGAACTCCGCATACGGGACTGGGTTCGGGTGCACGCCCGCCGCTACGAGCCCCGCGATATGAGCCATGTCCACCATAACATACGCGCCGACCTCGTCAGCGATCTGGCGGATCCGCGCGAAATCGATGAACCTCGGATACGCGCTTGCCCCCGCGACTATCATTCGCGGCTTGTGCTCCCTCGCAAGCGCGTGAAGCGCGTCGTAATCTATGGTCTCCGTCTCCCTGGAAACCCCGTAGGGCACGAAGTTGAAGTACTTGCCCGAAAAGTTGAGAGGGTGACCGTGGGTCAAGTGTCCGCCGTGGGAGAGGTCCATGCCGAGCACCGTATCGCCGTGGGACAGCACCGCGAAATAGACCGCCGTGTTGGCTTGGGCACCAGAGTGCGGCTGGACGTTGGCGTGCTCAGCACCGAAAAGCGCTTTCGCCCGCTCGATAGCGAGTTTCTCGACCACATCCACGAACTCGCATCCACCGTAGTAACGCCTCCCGGGGTATCCCTCGGCGTACTTGTTGGTCAACGTTGACCCCTGTGCCTCCATCACCGCCCTGCTGGTGAAATTCTCCGATGCTATCAGTTCGATCTTTCGTCTCTGGCGCCAAGTCTCCCGTTCGAGGGCCTCCGCGACTTCCGGGTCGACGGACCTCACGATATCATACATGTCTGTGCCCCTCCCACGTAGAAGTACACTACCCGCTAAGGCCCGGCTAAGTATGTCGCCAAAAGTTCGCGCCGCTTTTCGGCCAGGCGGTCCTGCCTAAGGCTATCGGCCTTGCCCTCCGGCGACGGCGCGCTTGCGGTGCGCCCCGTTCGAATTCGGCGCGGCGCGGCACCGCCGAATCCTCCCCGCCGCGTCGTGCAAGCACCGGCAAGCCCACGCCGTCAAGAAAAGGAGACGAAAACTCATGGCGCCATACTTTAGGACCTGCGCCGCCCGCACCGAACTACCCCTGTGCTGGCTCCTGGCGCCGTCAGCGCGCGTGCAGCCCCAATGCCCGGGTGCGCCCCTGTCGTCACCGGTGCCGCGTTCGCGAAGGGCATCGCAGCGCGGCGTGCCCGCCGCTCAGGGCGGCGCACCGGGAAGCCGCCAGCCATCGCGCTGCGCACTCGTTACGCTCTGCCCGCCAACATGTCAAGGAAATATCGGTGGAGCCTCGTGTCGGACGTTACCTCCGGATGGAACGCACACGCGAGGTGCCGCCCCTGCCGGGCGAGCACGATCTTGTCATCGAACCTCGCCAGCACATCAACGCCTCGACCGACCGAAAGGATGTAGGGCGCCCGGATGAATACAGCACGCATGGGAGGGCCCCCGACCGCAGGTATCTCGATGTCGGCCTCGAAACTGTCCACCTGTCGCCCGAAGGCGTTCCGCTTCACCACGAAGTCCATGAGGCCCAGGCAGATCTGGTCGGAACCCGAGACCTCACGAGAGAGAAGAATGAGCCCGGTGCACGTGCCGAATACACCGAGGCCCCGGGCTGCTTGGTTTCGGATCTCCTCCACGAACCCGAACCGCTCCATCAGCTTTCCCACGGTCGTGCTCTCGCCGCCTGGTATGATAAGGCCGTCCAGCCCATCCACCTGCTCCTTGTACCTGACCTCCACCGCGTCCGCGCCCGCTGCCGTGATCATGCTCAAATGCTCCGCCACGTCACCCTGAAGCGCCAAAACTCCTACCTTCACCCCTGCGACCTCCTGCCACTAGCCGCTGCCGTCGCACTAGCCGCTACCGTCAATGCACGCAAAGCTCGGTGCAATCGAACCTTCAGACAGAGCCGGTGCTATGACCCTCTTGCCCAATCGCGCCCCGGTGGCCGCAGGCCACAGGCCACCCCACCGGCCACGACGGGTGAGGTTCTCGCTCCGCGAGCGAGCCCGCGCCGCAAGTCACCAGCCTCTCACCTGCAACCTCTCCTCTTCCTTCAAGGACGCAGCGGCGAGACCCTTCATCGGTTCACCGATGCCGCGGGACACCTTCGCGAGGATGTCCGGGTCGTTGTAATGAGCCGTCGCATCCACGATGGCGCGCGCCCTGGCCGCCGGGTTGTCGGACTTGAATATGCCCGAACCCACGAAGATCCCGTCCGCCCCCAGCTGCATCATAAGAGCGGCATCCGCGGGAGTCGCGATGCCACCGGCAGCGAAGTTCACCACGGGGAGCTTGCCTTCCTTCGCAACCTGCACCACAAGCTCGTATGGGGCCTGCATCTCCTTGGCTGCCGCCATTAGCTCATCTTCGCGCATCGAAGTAAGCCTGCGTATCTCGCTCATTACCCGCCTCATATGTCGCACGGCTTCGACGACGTCGCCCGTGCCGGCCTCGCCCTTCGTGCGAATCATCGCCGCGCCTTCTCCGATCCTTCGCAGGGCCTCCCCCAGGTTACGGCAACCGCAGACGAACGGCACCTTGAACTGGTGCTTGTCTATGTGATGCTCCTCGTCGGCTGGTGTCAGGACCTCGCTCTCGTCGATGTAATCTACGCCCAGAGCCTCAAGGATCTGCGCCTCAACGAAATGCCCGATCCTGCATTTGGCCATGACCGGGATTGTGACAGCTTCCATGATCGCCTCGATTATGGCGGGGTCGGACATCCTTGCCACGCCGCCCTGCGCCCTGATATCGGCGGGCACGCGCTCCAGTGCCATGACAGCAACTGCGCCGGCATCCTCGGCGATCTTCGCCTGCTCGGGGGTGGTGACGTCCATGATCACGCCACCCTTGAGCATCTCCGCAAGGCCTTTCTTGACGGTAAACGTTGCCTTTTCAACCATCCGTTCGTCCCTCCATCAGCTTGTGGCTCATTCCCCCATGCAATTCTACTACACGAGTTTCCGAGACACAAGCGCCTGGAAACCACGATCTCCCAGAGCATGAGACGAGGCGAGGGATGGCTTGAAGAGTGGAGTCGGGCACAGCGCGCCGCCTTACATCCTAAGTTAAGTATCAAGTATCGCTCCGTGAGTCCTCGTCTCCTCCTTTGGGCGGCGTTCGGGTTGCCGCCGGCCCCTGCACGACGGGGCGCCCGGAATTCGGCTATCTCGTGTGCCGGATCCGAACGATGCGAGCCGAGAGCACGCCATCGCCGCGGAGCGCAAGGCCGATAGGTAGCCTTAGGCAGGGGACGCTCGCGCCGCAGAGCAGCGCGAACTGCCGACGATGCACTCAGTCCCAGAGTCGGCAGCCTAAGGGGGCCGCATATTCATGCCACCCGGACGGAAACTTAACTCAAGGGGCAAGCAAGGCAAGTGCGTCAACGTCAGGGCGAGCCTAGGTTTGCCGGTGTTGCCCTCGGGAACGGCGCCCCGGCAGGCCACCCTCACAGGATGCGGGATGCGCGGCCCGCCGGGCCGGACGGGTGGCCGGGTTTTGACACCCACCGCGCAGCGACCGTCAACCGCTCCCAAGAGTCGCAAGCGTTCCTGACCTCGCGCCCAACAAGGCCGCAACCGCAGACAGGAGAGAGCGTGGATATGTCCGACACGTTCTTCAACCTCTTCTGGATCCTTCTCCTGGTGTGGAGCCTCCTCTCGCCCCTCTTCGGAAGGCGAAGGATCGAGCTCGCAAGGCTGCACATCCTCAACTCCCTCTCACGCAAGAGGAGATCGCGGGTCATAGCCATGATCCACCGCATGGAGGCAATCAGCTTCCTCGGCATCCCGATCTCGCGCCACATCGACATCGAGGATTCGGAACAGGTGCTAAGAGCGATCCGCCTCACGCCAGACGATGTCCCGATAGATATCATCCTCCACACACCGGGCGGTCTCGTGCTCGCCGCGGAGCAGATCGCCCACGCGATCGCGGGCCACAAGGCGAAAGTAACTGTGTTCGTGCCGCACTACGCGATGTCTGGCGGGACGCTCCTGGCTCTAGCCGCAGACGAGATCGTCATGGACGAGAACGCCGTGCTCGGCCCGGTCGACCCGCAACTCGGGAACTACCCGGCGGTATCCATTCTGCGGGCCATAGAGCAGAAGGACAAGAACTCCGTAAGCGACACGACGCTAATCCTGGGGGACATGGCCGCCAAAGCCATGGTGCAGGTCTATGAAAGCGTATACGAGATCCTGGCCGCGAAGCTGCCCGAGGACAAAGCCCGCGAGATCGCGAAGACGCTCACGGAAGGGCGCTGGACACACGATTACCCGATCACTTGCGATGCGCTGCGGCGCATGGGGCTCCAAGTCAGCAACGAGATGCCCTACGAGGTCTACCGTTTGATGGAGCTCTACCCGCAACCCGTGCAGCGGCGCCCCTCTGTTCAGTATGTGCCGGTGCCGTTCGAGCGACGGGAGCCGGTGGAGCGGGGACGGCGCGACTAAGCAAGGCGCGGGGGCGCCAGTCGCTGCGTGCGCCGAACTAAGTTCCAACCAAGAGGCGTCTCCGCGACACCGGGCAGGCCCGGTAGATCGCCAGGCTTTGCGGCGACGGGGTCGGCTTTCATGAGGCATGGATAGGTCAGGGCTACGCGATGATTGCGCCCCGAGGAGGCACAAGCAAAAAAGAACGCCAGGCATCCGCCTGGCGCAACATCCTCTGGTGGAGACGAGGAGATTCGAACTCCCGACCTCGTGAGTGCGATTCACGCGCTCTCCCAACTGAGCTACGTCCCCACTCAAACCTATGGGCTATGTGGTGCCACATCTCTCGCACGTAGAATAGTAACACACGCCGGGACCGAAGTCAAGGCCGGGCAAAGCCGGAAGATATGCGGGGTATCTGGCTATCTTGCGCGTCAGATTCGAACGAGGCGCGCAACAAGCACGCCGTCCCCGGAGGGCAAGCCCGATAGCCCCAGGCAGGACCCTCGCGCCCAAGAGTAGCGCGCACTCCTGGCGATGTGCTCAGTCCCCCAGGCCGCCCAAGAGCTCGGCGAGTACCCCCGCTATCTCCACTGTGTCTCCGATCTCGCTGATACCAATGCCGGTCTTGACCGCCTGGGGTCCGTAGACCATTAATGGGACCATTACGTCTGTATCAAGAAGCGTTCCGTGGCTGCCCTTCGTATACTCCATGAACGCGCTGGACTCAGTGAACATGTAACCTTGGCGTGCTATCGCGATGATCGGGGCACTCCTCGGATGCGACGCGTGAAGAAGCGCCCGTCTTTCGTCTGACGTCGTGATGACCTCCGCTACGCCTTCAGCGCCCTTGAGCGCGCTTACCACAGCTTCCTCTGTTGTCGGCGTCGGCCACGCGTACAAGACACCTCCGTCAAGGCTGTATGCCAAGCCATCGTCGGCAATGCCTCCGAACAGCTCTGACGGCACAATGGCCTTGCTCACGCTGGTCATCCCGTGGTCTGCGGTGACCACTACAGCCCAGTCCTCCCTCGCGACCTCCTCGAGGACTCCTGTCAGACCGCGGAGAGCCTCTCCTACTGAGATGAGGCATTGAGTGGTCTCAGGCGCAGGAACGGGCCCAAACCTGTGTCCCACCTTATCCGGTCCGGCGAGGTTAAGCACGATGAATGCGCCAGGCCCTGCCTCTTTCACGAAAGCACCCGCTACATCGATCACCCATCTGTCGAGCTTTTCATACCAGCCGCAGTAGTCCTCATATTGCGTGGACTCGTCCGGAGGAGGCCCGACCTCTTCGAGCACCCATGATGGCACTGACGCCGGGCTCACCGCGAGGTCTGCATCTTCGCCGAACAGCGACCTGACTCCTTCCTTCCCGGAAATGAATGCTGTGCGCAGGCCAGCCTTCGCCGCCCGTTCGATCACTGTGGGAGCTTCCAGCAATTGAGGCGAGCTGAACCCATTCAGCGTCCCGTCGCTCCCCATGAACTGTTTGCCTGTGACCCCGTTCTCATCGGGCCACTTGCCGGTCAGTATGGCCGCATGTCCGGCTGCCGTGGAAGACGGGAACACGGTCCGCACGTGCTGGTAGAACCCTTCCGCCGCCGCCTGCCTGAGATATGCCTCGGATGGCAGCAAGTCCAATGAGTAAGCAGCGCAGCCGTCAAGGATGACCAGGACCACCGTCGGGCGGGCCCCCTCGCTCGGGGAGGAGCCGGCGGCCGCGGGCACGGCGGCCGCCAGCGAGCAGACCAGAAGGACGAGGAGGACCCTGTATGTTCTCCTAATCCATTCGGTAGTCATGACTTCGCTTTCACCTCTAGGGTCACGACATACCAGTTCCAGTCATTCTTGTCGTGGATTTTCTCTACTTCTGGATGCGTGTCGTACGGGAACACCAGCTTCACCGGCCCGCCAAGGCCGCTTCCTATTGCCTTGCCACCGTCTTTCGTCGCAAGCATAATCGGATACTTGATCGCGTCGGCAACCTTGACGGAAACCTTCTTCCCGTCCTTCGCCACGACGATCACCTCATCCGCTGTGTCCACCGCCCCAGCATACTGGAGTATGGTGCTGATGAGGACGCCCTCATAAACCTTCTTGCCAAGCCACGGGTCTTTGACTTCGCATTTGGTGAGGCCGAGGCCCTCAAGCATCGCCATGTCGAACTCAAGCCCGGCGTCGGCGTTCTTGACCGTGATGTCCCCCGTTACAGTGAGCACCACTTTCCCCGCAGGCTTCGGCGTCTCAGCGAAACCAATAGGCGCAATACCGGCAACGAGACACATGACCACGAACCAGACGAAACCCTTACGCATCTCTTGTCCCTCCTAGATAAGAGTTGATTGACGGAGAATCGCCCGAACGCGCACATCTTCGTGCATGAACCACCTCCCCGGCGCGGTTCGGTCTGGGTTCACAGAAGAGCAAGACCAGGGACATCGCCGCGAATGCCGCTGCACATGCAAGGAAGGGCACCGCCGGAGACCGCTCGTACAAGACCCCACCGGCGTATGGCCCAACGATCGAACTTGCGGCGACCGCCAGATTGAAAAGCCCGAAGGCACGCCCCGTGGGCGATCCGCCGAGAACCTCGCCAACGCCGGCAAGTGCAACCCCTTGTCCGGCCATGAATGCACCTGCAAGGAACAGGACCCCAGCTAGCAAAGCGAGGCTTCGTGCCGTCACGAGACCCAGCATCGCAGCGGAAAACACGAGCGCGTTGCCGCCGAGAGCAACAACGGTACCCCACCTATCCGCGCATCGACCGAGCATGACCGTGATGACAGACTGGCCCAGCGACATTATGGATCCGGTCAGCCCTATGAACGCGAAGCTCGTTCCCATTTCGTCTCCAAGGTACTGGGGTATGAGAGGTTGAACCATGTAGTAGGCAACCGCCATGCACGAGTACGTGACTACAAACCTCGCGAATCGCTTTTGCCGCAGAAGACCTGCGTAGCCTGCTGCTGCGTCTTCTGTATGGGCTGAACCACGAGAGCTGGAAGCACTTGGCGCTTGTTGGTCAACAAAACACAGCACAGCGACGGAAGCTAGGAAAAACACGAAGGTGATGAGGAAGACGTTGCGCGTGCCGATTACCTGTGCAAGCCATCCACCCAATATGGGGCTGGCTATCATTCCCGCTGCATAACCGGAGTTGATGACGCCGAACACGAGGCCAGACATGCCCGCCGGCGCTCTCGCCGCCGCGTACGCGTTCATCGCGGGGTAGCCTATCATGGACAACGAGTAAAGCGCCGATGCGGCCGCGACAACCTTGTAGTCCCGGGCGAAATAGTACAGAAGAGGCGCCGGAACCCCAACGAGCCAGGAAAGAATCATCGTCCGCTTTCTCTCGTACTTGTCCGCGATGACGCCACCAGGGATGTACGACAAAGCCAAGGCGACCATCATGACGGAGTAGACGACCCCAACCTGCCCCGGCGAAGCGCCCAGTGACCGTATGTACAGGGGAAAGACGTAGGCGTAAAGGCCGTACCCCCACCCCCACAGGAACAAGCTCAACGTCATCAGCTTGATGTCTCTTGGCATGTCTCGTCCTCCGTGTCCCGCATCAGAGCGTGCGCCTGGAGGCCAGGGCCAGTCTCGGGAGCGGGCGCTTCCTCCCAGCAAGCGTCCGTCCGAGTGCCCGTCAAAACCTCTTGGGCGCGCTCAAGACCAATGCTTGCTTCTCGATACGCCTCATACATGACGTCATAGACGCGGCGCACGTCGTCGCAAGGGTCGAAAACCCGCCTCCAGCTGACAAGACGCCTGGTTGCCTCCTCGAGCGACGCGAAATCCCCGCAACAGTGCCCGGCGAGGACGATGGCCCCGAGCACGGCCCCCTCTGTGATCGACATCCCCTTATAGGGGATACCGAGCACATCCGCCTTAATCTGGAGCCATGGATCATGCCTCGCCCCGGAACCCACCGCCCTCATCTCCGCGGTCATCTGGTGGCAGCTCATTGCTTCAAGGCTCTCCCTTACAGCGTACGAGCAGCCCTCAAGTACCGCCCTCAACATGTCAGCCCTGGTGTGTTTGGGCTCGAGCCCGACGAATGCGCCTCGAGCATGTGGGTTCGCCTTCGGGCTCCGTTGGCCCACCAAGTGCGGGATGAACAGAAGGCCCGAAGCTCCTGGCCGTGACGCCGCAACGGCCTCGGTTACTAACTCCCTCCAGTCGTGGGTCGCGCTTGCCTCAGCGGGGAAAAGGACCGATAGGGCCCACTTAAGCGAGCCCCCGGTGTATGATACCGGGGCTACGCGAAGGAATCTGCCGGGCGCAACGTGGCACATGCAGCTGCCCTGACCTTCTTCAGCCGGACAGACCAGCGACACGCACGTCGACGTGCCCGTGGCGTCGCAAGCTGCACCTGGCCCGAGGATCCCGGCGCCCAGAGCTTCCATAACGGCATCTATGCCGCCCGGAGCCACCGGGATGCCGGCGGGGAGCCCGGTTTCGCGGGCGGCCTCATGAGTGACCGTCCCGCACGCCTCCCAGGGGTGAACGACCGAGGGCAGGAAGGCGGCGACGTCGTGTCCGCCACGGACATCCCAGCCTCTTGCAGGATCGTACCAGGAGAAGCACGAGGCTGACGACGAATCGATGCACGCCCGGCCGGTGAGGCGAAGGGCAATGAAGTCCTTCGGCTGAAGGAGGACCCACCCGCTCTCCGCCTGGAGCGCACGAAGGCTTGCGAGCCACTGCGCGGTCGCCTCGAACGACGGCCCTTGCGCACGATAGTCGGCGCTGCCGTCCAGGGGTGCAGGGTTTCCGCGCCCATCGAGAAGCGGCCTTCTATCCATCCACGTGATCACGGGCGTGAGCGGGTCTCCAGAAGGCCCGGCCGCGACCAGGGAGGGGCTGTGTCCCGAGAGACCGACAGCCCGTACGTGCACGTCATCGCCTGCGGCGTGCACTACCTCCCGGATCGCTCCCGCGACCGTAGCCCACAGCCCGCGAGCGTCCTGCTCGGCACCGCCGGCTCGTGACACTACGAGTCCCGCGGGACGGGTCACCACGTGGTACGAGTCTCCCGCAAGAAGCCCGACCTTCACAGACGAGGTCCCGACATCGATCCCGACATATGCCTCGTTTCTGTTTCTATTCATCCCCGCCCATCCTCAAGAGCACCTTCAGCGTCTCTCCGGAGGCACCGGTATCCAGGGCAAGCCCGACGTCGTCGAGGCTGAACTCCTGGCTCAAGAGGCCTGAAACGTCCAGTCTTCCCGACGCGAGAAGCCGAATCGCCATGTGGAAGTGACGCGGGGCAAAGCCGAAGCTACCGAGGAGCATTACCTCGCGGTAGTGGATCGCGTTGGGGTCCAGAGGTACCTCGGACCCGCCAGGGAATCCACCGAATAGGTTGACTCTGCCACCGGGACGGACCGATGCCACGGCGTCCTCGAGTGCGCCAGCCGCACCTACGCACACAAAAGCGGCATCCGCCCCGTCACCCCCGGTTTCCGCGTTCACCCGGTTGCGCACGTCCTCGACCCTGGGATCGATCACAAGCGCCCCGCGCCGGGCAGCTTCTCGGCGTCTCGTCTCGCTGGGCTCGCTTACGAAGATCGCCCCTGCGCCCCTGATTTTGCACAGCTCTAGCATGAGGAGGCCCATCGGGCCGGCACCGTTGATGAGCACGGAGTCACCCGGGTCGAAGGATGTCGCATCGACCGCGTTCAGGCAGCACGCCACCGGCTCGGCAAGACAGGCCGCCCTTGGCGACAGGCCCCCAGGGACTTTGCACGCGCCTTTCGCCAAGACTTCGCCGGGCAGCCTGATGTACTCGCAAAACGCGCCAGCTATCCCCTCCTTCGATGCGCACATCTCCTGCCTTCCCTTGAGGCACAGCCGGCACTTGTCGCACGGAACGTAGGGCGCGACGGCCACGACGTCGCCCACGGACACGCGTCCCGTCCCGCGCGCGTCGTTCCCCGGCCGCATCTCGACGATCTCGCCGACTGGCTCGTGACCGAGGATGCAGGGCGGCTCGAACATTGGGTGCCCCCTCAGGTACGTCTTTATGTCGGTTCCGCAGACTCCACAGAACATGACCTTCAACAGGGCCTCGCCGGGCTCGAGAGCAGGTTCTGAGACGTTCTCCACCCGGACGTCCCTCGGGCCGTAGTAAACCGCCGCCTTCACCGCACAGCCACTTCCTCTCGCCCGCCTTCATGGACCACGCGCGCAAGCTCGCGCGCCATAGCCTCAGGGTCGGCGGCCTCGAAAACGTTGCGGCCAAATGCGATCCCCGCGGCCCCCGCATTGAGCGCTTCCCTCGCCATGCAGATAGGGTCCGAAGTCCGAGGCCCGCCGGCGATCACTATGGGAATCTTACATGCCCTGACGATCCTGTCGAATCCCTGGCCAGTAAAGTACGTCTTGACGAAGTCCGCGCCAAGCTCGTAGCCTACTCTGGCACACACGGCTATGCACTCCGGATCATGGCTCATGTTCATGTCGGCTGGAATGATCTCGGCGAGCACAGGCAACCCATATCTCGTCGCCTGCGATATCACCTCCGCCATGGTCTCGAACATGCGCTGCTCCTCCGGGGCGCCCACCAGGACCATGATGCACACCGCGTCGGCGCCCAAGGACACAGCTTCTTCCACTCCGCACACGAGCGCGTGGTAGGACATATTCGGATTGTACCGCGTTGCGCCGCCGGTGAGCCGGATTATGAGGCCGCACCGCCCAGCGTAGGTCGCCCACTCGCTCCTGGCGACGCCGGGGTTCACGAGGATGGCATCGGCCCCGCCGTCCACCACCTGCCGCACGATCGCCCCGGGGTCCTCTATCCCCGGGGCAGGCCCCATGAAACCTCCATAGTCAAGGGCGCTTATGAAGCTTCTGCCCCTCCTGAAAATCCTCCGCAACCTGACTTCCTTGCCTGTCACCATTCGTCCCTCCGAACACTTCCGGCCTCCAGCCTGTGAGCACGAGTCGCAATGAGCTGTGACGCGAGAGCTTCGCAGTCGAGGTCGTTTACTCGCTCCACCGCCCCCACCCACTCGGCTGGCAAGGCACCAATGCCGCCAAGCGCCCCTGAAAGCGCACCTACTATCGCCGCAAGCGTGTCTGTGTCACCGCCCATGCTTGCGGCGGCCGGGATCGCAAGGTGGGGCCGCCCGTCGTAAAGCACCACGAGGCCTAGGGCGGTCGCCACGAGCTCGGTGGGGTACATGCCAACCCCGACGGTCTCGTAGAGGGCCTCCTCAGCTCTCTCCGGCTCGCTCTTGTTGTGCGAGACAAGGTCGAGAGCAAGCCTCATGCGTGCGGGAACCGTCGCGCCCGCCCACTGAACGCCCAAGCCTTGCCCGTACGCCGCACCAGCCACGGCAGCCTCCACGACAGCCCCGAGCGGTCTCCCGGCCACTGCACACGCCACGCCCGCCGCCACAGCGCAGGCACCTGCTATTGCGATGTTCACACCGTGCGTGGGCAGGGATGAGAAGTGTGCCTCACACGCGGCCGCCTCCGCATCCCCCGCATTGACGATGCCGATCGGCGCGACGCGCATAGCCGCCCCCACGGTGGCTCCCTTGTCGCCGGTGCGCGCCGGGTCTTCCCCCGCACGCAGGCGTTCAAGCGCGCCTCTTGAGCTGGGGCCGAGGAAGGACGTCTCGAACGCGTTCACGCGGTCCGCCCATTCCAGATATGCGTCGGCCGCCACACGTGGCGTGATCCGTCCCGAAGCCACGAGCGCTCTCGCAAGCGCCCAGGTCTGTTCCGTGTCGTCCGTCACTCGACCCGGGGGTGTTCCCATGTGGATGTGGCCTGGCGGGGGCTCGAGAAACCGGTCGACCCTGCCGAACCGCGCTTTGATCTCTTCCCTGGTCAGGAATTCCACCGGCATTCCCATTGCATCTCCAACTGCCACTCCTGCAAGGCAGCCTGCAGCCCTCGCCAAGAGCTCGTCACTCATGCGCGGGAGCACCCCCCTCTTTCCAGCGACTCGATGTAGGGACTGACCTCGTCCCAGGTCGGCATGGCCTCCCTTGCTCCCACCTTTGACACCGCCAGCGCTCCGCATGCGTTGCCCAGGGCGAGGCAGCGGTCTTTGTCGAGCCCGCTCACAAGACCGCGTATGAACCCCGCCGTGAATGCGTCCCCGGCGCCGGTGGTATCCACAACGGGAACCTTCAAAGCATCCCGGTGTCGTCTCGCAATGGCCATCGTTGCCGAAGGTGCCCCCGTCTCTCGCTCAAACAGACTCGCCCCGCGGTCTCCTTGAGTCACCACGACACGTCTCGCGCCTTCAGCCATGAGGCTTCCAACCGCTGCATCGAGATCGTCCTTTCCAGTCAGCAAACGCGCCTCCCCTCGGCTGAGCACTAGATAGTCGGCGAGGGCAATCATCTCGCCGAGCGTGCCCATCCCGAGACCGGAGAAGGCCCCGCCCGGGCCGTAAACCACGAGGGCTCCGACGTCTCTTGCCGCTCTCATCGCCCTCACCCCGACGGATGGTATCGCCTCACCCACGTAGAGGACCTGTGCGCCCGCGAGCGCTTCCGCCCGAAACTCATCCGGCTTCTCAAGGATAGCCGTCCCGCCCAGTGAGAAAATGACCCGCGCACCGTGGCGATCAACGGCAATGATGGTTTCCGCGGTTCTTCCCTGGTCATCCACAAGCACGAACGATGTGTCCACGTCGTCCTGCCTGAATGCCTCGAGGAGTCGCTGCCCGTTATCATCAGGCCCGACCTTCCCTACGAACCGCGACGATACTCCCAAACGAGCCAGCCCCACCGCGATGTTCGCCGTTGAACCGCCTGGTAGGAAATGCGGGCCATCCTCAGCGAACACCATCTCGTCAGGCCCCGGAAGCCGATCCACTTTGATCATCATATCGATGGCAGCAGCCCCCAGCGCTACAACGGTTTTCATACGTTAGAGCGATCCCACCTTATAGAGGGCAAGGCCCGCTATGCTTGTGATTGCCGCACCCAGGCACGCCAGAACCACCACGTAGTCGAGCGCCTTGAACCTGTACGGCCGCAGGAACGTGAACCGCTTGCTTGAGCCGAAAGCGCGCGATTCCATCGCGAGGGCAAGCGTGTCAGCCATGGAGAGCGCATTCGCAAACAGAGGGGACACCACCCGTGACGTCTTCTTGAGTCTCTCCACGAAACTGCCCCTGTCGAGCTCGACCCCCTTGGATTTGTGAGCGTCCATGAGCGACCTGATCTGGGCCTGGACGACCGGCACGAATTTCCATGCTGTGGAGACTATGAACCCGACCTGATAGGGCATTTTGGGAATCCTCGCGATAAGCTGCACTATCTCTGATGGCGAAGTAACATACCCAAGCACAGCCACTGCCACCAGAACGGTGAAAACCTTGAGAGTCATACCGATGCCGTAGAGAAACCCACCGAGCTTGACAGGCCATGCTGGGCCCACGCCCGGCACCCACGCCGGTATAATGTGGAATAGCACACGGCCGGGCTCCTTTAGGTGGGCAACCGCTGGCGTGTACGTCACACCCTGCGCGAGGGTGATGATCACCGCCATCACCGTGAGGAATACTGCGAGGCCTTTCAGCTTCTCCCACGGGAACCTGGCGAAGGCGCCGAAGATGAAGACGCTCACGGCAAGCCCGAAGAGGTATACCGGGTCCGACCAGATGACGCTGATAACCACCACCACGAGCAACCAGAGAATCTTGGCCCTCGGGTCGAGCGAGTGGATAGGGGTGTTCTTGCTTTCATACTCGACTATCACTGCAAGCCCTCCCTTGCGCCTTTCAAGTGCATTAGCGTCTCAACCGCCTCTTCCGGCGTAAGGGCCACCTGGCCGCACAACCTCACCGATAGCTCCGCAATGGCAGGTGGTTTCAGGTTCGCCTTCGCCATAAGGCCAGGGTTCGAGAACACTTCCTGCGGCGAACCATCGCCGACCACACGACCGCCCGCCATGACAACCACGCGTCTGGCATATAGGCTGACAATGTTCATGTCGTGCGTGATTATGAGAACCGTCTTGCCCCGGTCATCGTGGAGTCTCTTCAGGTAGTCCATGATTTGCAGGGATTCGAGCCAGTCAAGGCCGGTGGTCGGCTCGTCCACGATGAGTATGGCAGGGTCCATGGCCACTACCGAAGCCAGAGCCAGCCTCTGCCGCTCGCCCTTCGTGAGGTATTTGGGCCAGACCTCGCGATACCCGGCTAGCCCGATGTCCTGCAGGATCTCCTCGACCCGTCGGTCAAGTTCCTCACCGGTGAGACCCACGTTACCGGGACCGAAACGCAGCTCTTCCTCTACGCTGTTGCAGAACAGCTGCTCATCGGGGTTCTGGAACACATAGCCCACGGTGCGCGAAACCTGCGCTGCCGTTAGGTCCTTGATTGACCTGCCGCCGATTCTTACGTCGCCTGCAGTGGGCTTCAACAGGCCGTTGAGATGGCGCGTCAACGTGGTCTTGCCCGCGCCGTTTTGGCCGATTATGGCGATGAACTCCCCCTCTCGTACGGTCAAGTCGACGCCCCGCAGCGCAAGCGCACCCTGGGGGTACCTGTGCTCGAGGCCCTTCACTTCGATGATCACATCACCCAGCGGGTGCCCTGGGGAGGTTGCCCCGCTCACAGCGTTCGACGTGTGGCCTGCGGTCGTGGTCGTGCCTTTCTCGCCGCCAGCGCCGGCGTCGTCGCTGGTGTCCCGCCAAGCGCCACTCAGCCAACCGCCGCTCTCCACGAGTTGGACGGCCTCGTCCAGCGTGAACGGGACCCTTTCCGCACCAAGCAGGGTGCCGAATCTCACCACGTGCGGAACACGGACCCCAGCGGCCGCCACCTCAGCGACGCGCCCGAAGACCTCGCGAGGCGTGCCCTGCAGCACGAATCTGCCCGCGTTCATCACGAATACCCTGTCCGCAAGCTCGAGAACATCGTCGACCTCCTGTTCGACGAGGATGACCGTGATCCCCAGCTCTTCTTTCAATCGTTTGATAATCGAGAAGACACTGGCCTTGCCCTGCGGGTCGAGCATGGATGTGGGCTCGTCAAGGACCATGATGTCAGGCAGCATTGCGTATACCCCGGCGATGGCCGTGGCCTGCCTTTCCCCGCCGGACAGCCTGTACGGAGCGCGCCTTTCGAGGCCTGTAAGGCGCATATCAACGAGGCTCTTGTGAACACGCTCCATGATCGTGGGATAGTCCAGCCCGAGGTTTGCCGGCCCGAAGGCTACGTCCTCTTCCACCGTCATGCCGAAGAGTTGCATGTCAGGATCGCCGAAAACAAGCCCCACATGAGCCGCCATCTTCGCGGTGCCCACCTTCGCGGGCACCATGCCGTCCACGAGCACATCGCCCTGGAGGTCACCCTCGAGGAAGAGGGGCACCGTGCCATTCATCACTCCGCACAGGGTGCTCTTTCCCGAGCCTGTGGGGCCCAGCACAGCCACGCACTCACCCCTTGCGACGTCGAGTGAGACACCATCCAGCACCCAGCGATTGGAGCCCTTGTACCTGAACCTCACGTTCTTCAAGCATACGGCCTTGTCTGTCAAATGGAACACCTCTTCACCAACTGCGGCTATGCGTGAACTGGCTGGAACTCGCTGGCGGCGCCCCTATACCACCTGCTCCGGCCGCTTTCTGTGCTGTGCCGTTTTCAGCATCCCAGCCACAGCCAGACCGATCGCAGCGTTCGCTGCAGATCCAATGATCTGCGAAGGAAGGATCGCGATCATAAGGGGCAGGCCAATCATGATGACCCAGGGTCCAAGACATGTTACCGTATTGGCGATCGTGCCGACTATGACGGCCGACACCACCCCCGCCTTCTTCGCCATGAACGCGGTGAGTGTCACAGTCAATGCCATCCCTGAGAGGTATATCGGCACCATGGGCAGCCAGCTAGCGAAGCCGCCGAGAGCGTTGCTGATAAAGCACCCAATTGCGGCCACCGTCGCACCCACCGGCCAGCCGAAGAACACTGCCGCAAAGTAGCCCGCTGCCGCATCCAGAGCTATCGTGGTGGCTGGCCCAGGCACCTTTATCATCGCACCGGCGCCAGACACCGCGGCCAGGATGGTGACCCTGGCGATCGTCCTCGTGTCCCAGCGGACCCTGTGTTCCTCAGGATAATGCGCTGAAAGGTATCGCCCGATGACCCACATGAGAACGAGATAGCCAACGGCAAGAAGGTAGGACACTCCAAGACCGAGGGCCCCCTGACCAAGCCCCATGAAAGACACCTCCAGTCAAGCTCAGATATGGAGTGTACAGCCTGCCACGCTTCACTCGGCCAGTGACATCACCCCTCTCGCCGCAGCGTCGTCTGTGATGATCACGTCCACGACCCTGCTGCGGAGCGCTCCGAGGATTGCCTCGGTCTTGTTTGCCCCGCCAGCGACAGCTATGACGCACCCCATACGGCTGAGCTCCTCGAGAGTCACCCCGACGATCCTGTCGTTAAGCGACGTCTCCAACGGCGTCCCATGGATGTCAAAGAAGCGCATGCACATGTCCCCTACTGCGCCGATCCCTCGCAGCTCGCGGAGCTCTGCATCGGGAAAACCGCCTCTCTCGAGGAGGGTCGAAGGCGGCCTGAAGGTTCCCACTCCGACCAAAGCTACGTCCACGCGTTCCCACAGCTCTACGACTCTCTTTATATTGCTATCAGCCATGATGGCCGCCTTCGCCTCAGGAGTGTCAACAAACGACGGTGCATGGAGGTAGAAGTTGACCCCTCCGAGTGCGGTCGCCACTCGCGCGGCAAGCTCGTTGATCTGGAGGTCAGCTGCTACCTGTCCAAGCCCTCCCAGCAAGGGCACAACCGTCACATTGAGGGCCGATGGTATTGCGGCACCGAGCGCCGCCGCGACTTCACGCAGCGTAGCTCCCCACGATACGCCGATCACCGAACGCTCCTTGACGCAATGGGCGAGGTAGCTCGCAGCAGCACGCCCCAGGTTCTGTGCAAGCAAGCGCGGGGAGTCGACTCCTCCTATTACCACAGCGTCCTTGAGGCCGAACCGCTCCCTCAGCGCCCGCGCAAGGTCGCTGTAGTCTTCATCCGGATCTATGACCTTCAGGAGCACTATCCCGGCCTCGCGCGCCTGTTGTAGCGCACGCGACACCTGGCTCCTGGATATGCCCAGGCTTTTCGCGATCTCCTGTTGCGTGCGCTCGAGCTCATAGTACTGGTGAGCGATCTCGTAGAGAACCCTCTTATCGAAAGACACCGGGATCCTCCTTTGCACATATGTTCAGCACACTTGTTCATCCACAGCAACATGATTCGCCGCCTGACCCGGAAATCCTTCTACTGGTGCAGGCTTCGGAGAATAAAAAGCAGGGGTTCCGCGACTGCTCATCGCGTAACCCCTGTCTTACGTCCGGAACGTCGTCGAGAGCTCAGGCACTTTGAGTGCTCCGAGTCCTTGATTACCTCTTCGGCCTCATCGTGGGGAAGAGGATCACGTCCCTGATCGAGCTCTGGTTGGTGAGGAGCATCACCAGCCTGTCTATGCCTATCCCCATCCCCCCGGTCGGCGGCATTCCGTGCTCCAGCGCTCGCAGGAAGTCCTCGTCCATCCTGTGAGCCTCGTCGTCACCCCTGGCGCGCAACGCCGCCTGCGCTTCGAACCTCTCGCGCTGGTCTATGGGATCGTTCAGCTCGCTGAACGCGTTCGCTATCTCGCGCCCGCCTATTATGAGCTCGAACCTGTACGTGTAACGCGGGTCGTCCTCCCGCTTCTTAGCCAGAGGGGAGATCTCTATGGGGTGGTCCGTTACGAAGACCGGGGATATCAGCGTCGGCTCCACGCACTCCTCGTAGACCTCGGAAAGCACCTTACCCGTTGTGGCCTGCGGGTCGACCTCGACTCCCAGGCGGCGCGCCGCCGCACGAGCGTCTTCGTCGCTATCCACACCGCTGAAATCAACCCCTGTGCGTTCCCGCACGGCTTCCACCATAGTCTTTCTCGGCCAGGGAGGCACAAGGTCGATCGTGTTCCCCTCGTAGTCGACCTTGGCCTGTCCCAGCACCTGAATGGCCACGTAGTGGATGAGATCCTCCGCGAGGTTCATCATGTCTGTGTAGTCCGCGTAGGCTTCATAAAGCTCCAGCATGGTAAACTCGGGGTTGTGTTTCGTGGAGATCCCTTCGTTCCTGAACACGCGCCCGATCTCGTACACTTTCTCGAGACCCCCGACGATGAGGCGCTTGAGATGGAGCTCCAACGCTATCCGCAGGTAAAGATCGATGTCAAGGGCGTTATGATGGGTAATGAACGGCCTCGCGGTTGCCCCGCCAGGGATGGTGTGCATCGCCGAGGTCTCCACCTCGATGTAGCCACGGGAATCGAGAAATGCGCGCACAGCGCGAACGATGGCTGTCCGCTTGAGGAAGACCTCGCGCACCTCGGGGTTGACGATGAGGTCGAGGTATCTCTGCCTGTAGCGAAGGTCCACGTCAGCCAGGCCATGCCATTTTTCCGGGAGAGGCCGGAGCGACTTCGAGAGAAGCTCGAACCTCTCGATCTCTAGCGTGACCTCGCCCCGCCGAGTACGGAATACCCTACCCTCCACGCCAACGATGTCGCCAATGTCGAGCGAGGTGAACAAGTCGTAAGCGTCCTGGCCGAGTCGATCCAACTTCGCGTAGATCTGTATTCGACCCGACAGATCCAGAAGGTCCGCGAAAGTGGCCTTCCCGTGGCTCCTCATCGCCATGAGCCGCCCGGCGACCTTGACGGTGCCACCCTCGAGCCTCTCAAAGCCCTCAACGATCTCTCGGGCGTGGTGGGTGCGCTCGAACCTGTGACCGAAAGGATCGATACCCCTAGCTCGGAGAGCATCCATCTTCTGCCTCCGGACTCGCACCTGCTCGCTTTCGAGCTCCTCGTCCCCGTACGCTCCAGCGCCCGCCGCGGCTCCGCCCTCCGGTGTTGGCGCGCCTTCCGCTAACCCCGCCGCGGCCTCCACAGCCTCCGCGGCCTCCGCAGCACCCTCACTCGCCGGATGAACCTCTCTCCCCTGGCTCATTTCGTCACCTCGTGATGTCCAGAATCTGGAACTTGATGGGCCCCGCGGGTGCGAGGGCTTCCACTATGCTCCCGACCTTCTTGCCGAGGACGGCCTTACCCACGGGAGACTCATTCGATATACGCAGGTTCCCCGGATCGGCTTCCGCCGAACCGACTATGGTGTACTCGAAGATCTCGTTGTCCGAAAGGTCCTTCAGCTTCACCTTGCACCCGAGATGCACCGTATCGGTGCTGACCTCATCCTCGTCGATGACCTCGGCATTCCGGAGCATCGCCTCCAGTTGAGCGATCCGTCCCTCGACGAACGCTTGCTCGTTCTTGGCGTCCTCGTACTCGGCATTGTCGGTGATGTCGCCGAAAGCCTTCGCCTCCTTGATCCTCGCAGCAACTTCGCGCCGCTTGGTAGTCTTGAGGTACTCAAGTTCCTTCTCGAGTCTCCTGAGCCCTTCCAAGGTGAGAACTACCTTTTGCGCCATCAAGCAGGTTCCTCCCTTAACCGGCCCATGTACATCCGGACATCGCGCAACCTGCCCCGGCGCCATCTCGCGCGCCCGGGCCCGTTGCGCGATGCCCCTTTTCGCATGCCATTATTATGTCGTGTGCTCCCGCCGTTGTCAAGCCTCGGTCAGGACCGCAAGACCGGCTAGTTCAGCGTCTCCACTCTGGGCTTCATCTCCAATCGCCTGATGAGGTCCAGGTAGTCCGAAGGCGTGAACTCCTCCGGTCGCCGGCCAGTCAGAGCAACGAACACCGCGTCCATGACGTTCGTTGCGAACGACCTGCCCTCGATCTCTGGGGTCGACGCCACCAGCGTCTTCACCCCTCTCTTTCTAAACGCTTCCACGTCATCGCGGGTGACGGTGTTCGTTATGATAACCTTCCCCGTGAGGTCGTCGGGCATGTGTTTCTTGATGAAATGGCAGTCCCCCCCGATGATGTCCGCCCACCCGTACGCCTTCCCGAACTTCGGCACCACGCGTTCCTGGCTCTTGCCTGTAGGGTATAGCATCTTGATGGGGAGAAGCCGTATCACCGGCATGAGGACGGTTACAAGCGTCTCGAACGTGGAAAGAGATCTCAGGAATATGGGTATGCCGAGACCGAACGCCAGATCTCCGTACATCATGTGACACCCGGATTCGAGGAGAGCTGACGCCATGCCGAACCTGTCCAGGGCGCACACGATAAGAGCGTTCTTGCCCGCGAGGGGCATCTTCATCTCGTCACGAATATACTCGACCGCCCTGCGCTCGATCACGCCTTTCAGCATGCTCCCGTCGGCGATGGGAGTCTTGCTGGCAGCACGTGCTATCGGGACCGCATCACGAACCATGTACCGCCTCCGTCCCACGTAAAACCAGAGATCCGTGCCGCCCATGCCAAAGGCGTCCACTTTGCCATCCAGGCTTCGAATGAGATCAATAGCTCTCCGGATGTCCCCATCGGTCCCGCGCCTCTCGATCACGACTTCCTCGCCGAGCAGAATGACCGTGGCTTTGTGGTCGCGCTTGGACGAGCCCAGACTTACGCTGACAACGTGCTTCATGCGAACCTGCCCCCCACTCCCATCTTGTAGGCTTGTGCGACTAATTGCGCGACGCTGCCGCCGCGGCTATGGCGTTGTTATGCTGCGAAGGATGTTGCGGATGGACTCCGGGTCCACATAACGGTCGCCCTTAATCGGGGACGTTCCGACCTCGATCCCGATCACCCGGTCGCCGAGAATGGATTCCACAAGGCCCACCCGCATGTCGGACCCTATGAAAACGACGGCGTCGTATGTCTTGAGCCTCGTGATTATGGCCATGATCTCGTTGAAGACCTCTTGCCCCGACCTCTCCCTGAGATAGGCCCACCGTTCAACGTCGTTCAGAAGGAGGACGAAATCCACGCCTTCCTCCTCCGCTACTTTGCGGATCTCCTCTTTGTTCCCCACCGGGAACCCCACGATCGCGACGCGCGCGCCTTTACGAACCTCGCCGAGGCTCTCCAGGCGGGACACGAAAGCCCTGTCGATGCCTACCTGCTCCGCGGTCTCCTGTTGCGAGAGGCCCTTCACGCGGAGCTCGAGGATCTTGTCGATGGCCTTGTACAACCGCGCCTTATCCACGACTTTATCGCCGATGCGGATGAGCTCCAGCCGCATCACCCCCTGTCTGCCTTCGGTGCGCGTCCAGCGCGAGCACGCACCGACGGCATTCCCGCTGGAGCCATGTTTACATTATTGTGCACACTCACATTCTAGCAGGATGCTCCCGAAAACGCAAACTCGGGTTTTGGCGAAGCGCGCCCTGATCGTGGCGGCGTCCCAGAGTGCAACGCCGGCAACCCGGCAACCGACGGGAATGGGGCAGAGACCGATGCAACCTCAATTAGCTCCAGGGGTCACCAAGGACCGAGGTCACGGCTTCCACCATCTCAGCCCTGGTCTTCGCAGCGTTTATCCGCACTCGAGCCTGGGCCGCGCCGGGGATGCCGCGGAGGTACCACGCTGCGTGTTTCCTCATCTGAAGAACGGCGCTTTTCTCCCCGAAAAGCTCGATCATCATGTCAAGGTGGCGGATGGCCATGGCGGCTCGCTCAGCAAGCGAAGGCGGCGGCACCTTCCGGCCTGTCGCGAGATAGATAGCGACTTCCCTGAATATCCAAGGATTCCCGAGCGCCGCCCTGCCTATCATAACCGCGTCGCAGCCCGTCTCCTCGAGCATACGCGCGGCGTCCTCCCCCGACCGGACGTCCCCGTTGCCGATAACGGGGATTCCGACGGCCTCCTTCACATCCTTGATGATGCTCCAGTCAGCCTCGCCGGAATAGAACTGGTCACGGGTGCGACCGTGCACCGCAACGGCGGCCGCGCCGGCAGCCTCCACCGCCTGCGCGAGTTCGACGGCGTTGACGTGCTCCCTGTCCCAGCCCTTTCTCATCTTCACCGTCACTGGAACCCCCGCCACCCCGACTACAGCCGCGACGATATCCTGTGCGAGGGGCACGTCCCGCATGAGCGCGGCCCCTTCGCCGTTCCTGACAATCTTCGGCGTCGGGCATCCCATGTTGATGTCGATGATGTCGGGATGGACCCGGTCCCGAACGATGGCGGCTGCGCTCGCCATGCTCTCGGGATCGCTCCCGAACAGCTGAACCGCCACGGGTCTTTCGAGGTCCGAGATCCGCACGAGCTCGAAGGTCCGCTCGTTGTGGAAGATGAGGGCCTTGTCGGAGATCATTTCCGTGTATACCAGAGCGCACCCCATCTCCTTCGCGAGCACCCGGTAGGCGAGGTCGGTCACCCCCGCCATGGGCGCAAGCACTACGGGAGCCGCCAGAGCAACATCGCCGATGGAGATGGAAACGGCGCGTGAACCGCCGCGTAGCTCAGTTGCGCCTGAGGCATGCGCCCCGCTTACTGCCGCGCGGGAACCGGGCTCGGCTTGCGGGCCACCTCGCCGTCCCGTCGGAGGAAGCGTGTCCTCGATCGCTCGAAGCAGGTCAGACAGGCCCCATCGCTCGGCGGCGGAGATCAGCACCGCACCGGGGTGCTCCACACGCAAGCGTTCTCTCTTGATGTCCCCTTCGACGAGGTCTATCTTGTTGAGGACGGTGACCATCGGCTTGTCCTGAAGGCCGAGGTCGGCGAGGACCGCGTTCACCGCCGCACACTGCTCGTCCTTGCCGGGGTGACTCGCGTCCACCACGTGACAGATGACATCGGCTTCGGCGACTTCCTCCAGGGTGGCGCGGAATGCCGCCACGAGATCGTGGGGCAGCTTACGAATGAAGCCCACGGTGTCTGCAAGGAGCACCACCCCGCCTCCCGGCAGGCGACACCTGCGTATCGTCGGGTCCAACGTGGCGAAAAGTTTGTCCTCCGCGAGGACCTGCGACTCGGTGAGGGCGTTGAAGAGCGTGGACTTGCCGGCATTGGTGTAGCCGACCAGCGAAACCACGGGTATCCCCGCTTCCTTGCGGCGGGAACGCTGCAGCCCTCGCCGCGCCGCTATCTCGGCGAGCTCGCCGCGGAGGACCGCGATGCGCTTTCTAATCCGGCGCCTGTCTGTCTCGAGCTTCGTCTCCCCAGGCCCACGGGTGCCGATGCCGCCGCCGAGCCTCGAAAGCTCGACGCCCTTGCCTGTGAGCCGCGGGAGTAAGTAAGAAAGCTGGGCGAGCTCGACCTGGATCTTGCCTTCCTTGCTCGCGGCCCTTGAGGCGAAGATGTCGAGGATGAGCCAGGTGCGGTCGATGACCTTGATCCCTATGATCTCCTCGAGATTGCGTTGTTGGGCGGGGCTGAGTTCGTCATCGAAGATAACCAGGTCAGCGTGGGCCACGATCGCAAGGGCCGCGATCTCCCGGGCTTTCCCCTCGCCTATATACGTAGCGGGGTCAGGCGACGCCCGCCTCTGGACCACCCTCCCGACCACCTCGGCACCCGCCGTCTCCGCGAGCCGGTCGAGTTCATCAAGGGAGTCCTCGACCTCCCACCTCCGGGAGCCCGCTACCTCAAGACCTACGGTAATGGCTTTCTCGAGCTGCTGAGCTGAGTTTCTCAGACCCCGTTCACTCCCCAAATCAAGGACACGGCCGATTCTTCTCGAAGATCATGCGCAGGCCTTCCAGGGTAAGGTTGGGCTCGAGCACGTCTATCTCGGATGAATCCTCCGCGATGAGCGGCGCGAAGCCCCCGGTAGCCACCACGCGGGCATCGCCTCCCATCTCGAGCTTCATCCTCTTCACTATCCCGTCGACGAGCCCCACTGTCCCGTAGATTATGCCTGCCTGCATGCTTGCAACTGTGCTGCGCCCGATAACCGACCTCGGTTTCACGAGCTCGACACGGGGGAGCTTTGCGGCGCGCGCGAACAGCGCCTCACTCGATATGCCGATGCCGGGCGCGATGGCCCCGCCCAAGTACTCGCCGGCCGCGGATATGGCACAAAACGTCGTGGCGGTGCCGAAATCTACCACGATCACTGGGCCGCCGTACTTCTCGTAAGCCGCCACGGCATTGACGATGCGGTCCGCCCCAACTTCCTTGGGATTCTCGTAACGTATGACTATGCCAGTCTTGATCCCGGGCTCCACGACCACAGGCTCACAGTGAAAATAGCGCCTCACAAGATCCTCGAATGTACCGATGACGGGAGGCACGACGCACGAGATGGCAGCGCCGTCTATTGCGGTGAAATCAAGCCCGTGGTACGAAAAAAGGTCTCGGATGAGCATGGCGTACTCGTCCGCGGTCTTCAGCCGGTCGGTGGCCATGCGGGAGCTTGTCACCAGGCGCGTGTTCTCGTAAACCCCCAGAACGATGTTGGTGTTGCCAATGTCGAGTACAAGGATCATCCCCGTGATTCCCCTCCTTCAGCCTCTCCCGGAGGCTCGAGCTCGGTCGAGCAGCCTCGGAGCGCAAGACGCAAGAACGAGACAAAGCCCCATTCATCGCTCCTCGCTCATCTCAACTCCCCCGCTACCGCTGCGCCCGTCCGACCCGCTACCCTACCAGCTTGGCCATGGCCTGCACCAAGATGAACACGCCCATCCCGATGAAAAGGATGCCGGCTGCGATCTGAATGTACTCCGCTGGGAGGAATCTGGAGATCACGCCGCCGAACAGGGCACCAATGAGGCTGACGCTGGACAAGGCAAGGGACGCACCCAGGAAGACCGGGATGACCATGCGGTGTTGGGCAACCAGCGTGAACACGGCAAGCTGCGTCTTGTCGCCCATCTCAGCCAGGAAAAGAGTAGTGAAGGTGAGAGCAAAGAGTTTCCAGTCCATGCTTGGCAATATCCTCCTAATATGTAGATCGCCGAAAGTTCGCGCCACTTTTCAGCGCGGGAATCTTCCCCAGTCAGCCCGGGGGTTTTCCGCAGGGTTGCCGGCGCCGCCCTCCGGGGACGGCGTGCTTGCGGCGCGCCTCGTTCGAATCGGGCGCGCGAGATAGCCAAATCCTCCACGCCCCGTCGCGCAAGCACCAGCAACGCTGGCGTCGGCAAGAAAGGAGACGAAAACTTGCGGCAGAGAGCGTTGAACTCTCCCACAATGTGTCGTCTCGTCCCAAATATGATGTCGCCCCAGCCCAGTTGAAGCCCACAGAGCCGTCGCTGGGGTCGTGCGCACTGGCAATTACCTGGGAAGTTCAACGGCCTCATGGCAGCGTATTAGTAGACACGCCTTTCAGCCCGGCGCCATTTCAGCTGGCGGGTGAGCGCCCTTCGGCTTTTCCTGCGATTTTTCTACGTGCTTGCAAGGATATCCTTCCGCTGGGTCGAATATCATGATTCATGCGTAAACGTCTCGAGCTTGCCGCAGTAACATCCGGACACCTGGTGAATGACCTGTACGCAGCCTTCCTCACGCCGCTGTTGCCGATGCTCGTGGCGAAGTTCGACATGTCTCTAGCGGTGGCAGGGCTTCTCTCCGCAGTATACGCCATCACCTCGTCGGTCGTTCAGCCTCTCGTGGGACACCTCGCCGACACTACCAAAAGCAGGGCCTTCATCGTCCTCGGCCCGACGGTGACCGCCACAGCCATGTGCATGATCGGTCTTGCTGGCAGCCAGGGTCTGCTCGTGGCCCTGCTCGTTATCGGCGGGATCGGCTCGGGCATGTTCCACCCCCAGGGCGCCGCAATGGCTGGCTCAATAGACCAGACCCGTAAAGGATTCGTTCTGTCGGTGTTTACGACAGCGGGAGAGGTCGGGTATGCCCTCGGACCTCTCGTGGTGCTCTCAGTCGTGAGCACGCTCGGCCTGCGGTACACTTACGTCACGGTCATCCCAGGCATCCTTGTCTCTCTCTTCATATACCGTTTCGCACCACGTCGTCGCACGGCCAGCCGCCCCGGTCTTGGCGAGGCAAGACGCTCCCACCCGGCGCCGGCAAACGATGCCTCCGCCGCCGATGGAGCCCTGACCAGCAGCGGGCAGAGTGGGAAGGTGCCCGTTGGGGCGCTCGTGATGCTCTGGATCATCGCGGCCCTGCGCCTGGCCGTCTCCATGAGCTACACCACGTTCCTGCCCATCTATCTGAAAGAGATTGGCCTGCCGCTCATGGTGTACGGGTCCGTGGCGTCGGTATTCGTGGCCGCCGGCATCGTCGGCATCATGGTGGCGGGGCCAGCGGCCGACAGAATGGGGCCATTCAAGTTGATGATCGCAGGCCTGCTGGCGCCCATCCCGCTCCTGCTCGGGTTCATGCGCGCGAACGGCCTCGCCTCGTACGCGCTGCTCGCTGCGGCCGGGTTCACCATATATCTCCCCATGCCCATCATCACGATGACCGCCCAGAATCTCGCGCCGGCAAGAGCGGGCACGGTTTCGGCGTTCATGATGGGCGTCGCGTGGGGGGCGGGGTCGCTCGGTGCAGCAGGCATAGGGGTCGTCGCGGATGCCCTCGGCATTCGGACGGCGCTCACTCTTCTCCCCGGGGTGCTCGCCGTGGCCGCGGCGCTTGCCTTCGCTCTGGAGGGCCAAGCTCACCGCGCGCCTTCTCTACGAGCAGCTCACGAACCCACTTCCCGATAGGGTTCGTTCCGCGTGCTAAGTAATCGGCATAGTGGGCGTGGAGACACTTGATCCCCGCAGCATCAGGCTTCCCAAGCACGCCGCCGATTCCGGAGCGCGCCACTACCTCATACTGGCCCGGATGCTCCGCGGCGAGACGCGCTGCCTCGTCGGCCGGGAGGAGGGACAGGCGGTAGTTCGCGTACGACCTTGTCGCCTCACGGTAGGCCTCGAAGGCGGACGCGTCGCCCGCAAGCCTTCGCTGCAGCTCCCTCACGTATCCCAGGGCTTCGAGCTCGGATACCGCTCGCACTGCACCAGGACAGGTGAGCCAGAACACGGTGGGAAACGGCTTCACGCGCCTTTCTGGAGACGTGCCACCGTCCTCGCGGAGGACCGGCCTCGTCACGATGGTCTCCGGGAGGCCAAACGGGCACCGTGTCGCTACCCGGAGGAACCCCCGTGGCTTCCTGCCTATTTGTCTTTCCACGATCTCCTCGTCTGTCAGGCCCGTCCATTGGGGTCTGCGCTCCATAGGGCACATTGAAGAAACAGCCGGTGGCCTAAGCACACCGGCTTTCCTCTCACTCCACTCTTTCCTGATTCTTCATTGCTCGATGTTCGATCCTGTCGTTGTTTGTCTCTCGCGTCAAAATCGTTCGTCTTCGTCTTGCTCTTCCGAATCGTGCCCGTGAGATGGTTGTCTTTTCTGCGGGGCAACACAGCCGGGCTAACGAGACCATGCGATCCGGCCTCTACGCCCCTCCTACTCTGGAGTAGCGAGTGCCGCGCCCACCCCGCTTCGATTCCTGGCTTTTCTTGAGGTCTGACAGCCGCTCGTCGCTGTCTTTCAAGAACTTTGATAGCTTCTCCTCAAAGGACTGCCTTGCGGCCGCGTTCATCCTTCTGCCGCGACCGGGCTGGTAATTCGGATCAGCCTGCTTGATCGACAACCCGATCCTGCCGTTTTCCACGGCCAGAATCTTCACTTTCACGACGTCGTTTTCTTTCAAGTAGTCCTTTATGTCTCGTACATACGTGTCAGCAACTTCAGAAATGTGAACCAGTCCGGTCTGACCCCCGGCCAGTTCGACGAAGGCTCCGAAGTGCGTGATTCCCGTCACGCGGCCCTCGACGATGCTGCCTACCTCGAGCGACGGCATACCTGGTGAACTCCCCCTCGTGTGGTCGTGGTCAGCAAGAAACAGAGCCCGAATTTCAGTTCATTATACTTCGTACGGTGCGGTTGTGTCAATCCAAACCCAAGCGCGCCAGGCCCTAGGCTCAGCCAGAAGACCAGCGGACACGGCATCTGAGACCTTCGCTGCCCGGCTACGCGAGCCCGCCGGCCTAGTCACGAATGCTCGCAGGGTCGACCCCCTGCCTTTTCATGACGGCGGGGGGCGAATCAGGGTTGCGCGGCTGAGCGACAATGAACGGCACCTCGCCCGGCTTTACGAGGCCCAGCTCCTCACGGGCCACCTTCTCAACATATTCGTCGCTGGAGAGGTATTCGATCTGCTTTCGCAGTTCCTCGCACTTGGCTTCCCAGACTTGGATCTCCTTCTGCACCACGGAGATCTGGTAGTTCACCCGCACGAGCTCGAGATAGCCTCTGAGGTACAGGAACGCGATCCCGAACATGAATAGACCGACTAGCACCCGCCTGATCGGCTTCCAAGACGATTGGTTCGGCTTGTCTCCCGCGGCCAGAGCAACCACCTTCGCCTTTCTGCAACCTCCGGGCCCCGGGCTCCTGTCTCCGAATGCAGCGGCGCCCCCTATTGGGCCGTTGTTTGCTATTCGACGTCTTCCCGGCCAATCCCTTCTTACCGTCTCCGTCGCGGACGCGGAAGCCTGAAAACGCCGTGAGCAGCCCGACGCATCCTGAAGGAGGCTTCACGAAACCCCAGCCTTGCTCGCCTTCTCACACGGCGACAGCCCTCGACCACCGACACCGCGCTTCCCATCACTCGCCGACCTAGGACCGCCCTGTATCCAGCGAAACCCGCGGCGAACCCGAGGAACATGAAAAACCTGACCTCCCCCCAGCAGGTGGCGAGGAGAAACGTGAACGCGACGGTGGTCGCGAAGAGCGAGAACAACAAATCGCCCGCAGCCGTGGCAACCGGGCCCAGCCCCAGCACAGACCTGGCGACACGGTAAAGGTCGAAGAACACGCCAACGATGACGCCCGTAAGAATCGTCACTAGAAGTGTGAACGCCTGCGATTCGACCGGCTCAATCACTTCAGCAGCCGCCCCAAGAAGCTCCTGGCCTTCTTGCCGACTTCCTCGGCATACTCCATGCCTGCAAGATACCCTTCGATGGTCAGGTTTCCCTCATCGAGGTTGAGTTGCTTGATGTGGAAATCCCTCCCGTGCAACATCAACATCCCCGCTGTCGTCTCAAGGACTACTTCCTGGTCATCGAAGCTCTCCACGTTGTTGACGCCGTCAACCGCTATCGTCTCGCGTTCAGTAACCGTCACCCTGTGCTGCGACGACACGGCTGTCCGCCTCTTCTCGTCAATCATCCCTCTTCCCTCCTCGTGCGAAGGTGCGCAACTCGTTGCCGCATTTCCGGCGGTTGCCCGGTCGTGGGCCTTTCCTGATGAATGGTTATGCCAGTCCCCACAAAAAAAGACCTGCCTTGGGACAAACCAGGCAGGTCTCACCCTATCCGTCATGCGGCGTGGTTGGGCACTCAAAAGGCCTACGGCTTCCGTGCGCTGTGCCGTTCCTCCCCGCTCCTCGACACGCTCTTGGCCTCCTCCCACAAGGAGTCCATCTCGTCGAGGGTCATGTCCTCCATGCGGCGGTTGCTCTCACCTGCGCGCGCCTCGATGTGCTTGAACCGCGTGATGAATTTGTCCACCGTGCGCCCGAGAGCGATCTCCGGGTCCACCTTGAGGAACCTGGCCACGTTCACGAAGGCGAAAAGCACATCGCCGACCTCCTCGGCGATCCGCGCTTGGTCTCCCGCCTCTCGTGCCTCCTCCAGCTCGTGCATTTCTTCTCGGACCTTTGCGAGCGCCCCGGAGACATCCGGCCAGTCAAAGCCCACCCTCGACGCTTTCGCCTGGACCTTCAACGCCCTCATGAGAGCGGGCATTGCACCCGCGACGTTGTCTAGGACCGACGCCGGTTCGCCGGCTTCGTCCGATCTCTCTTTTTGCTTTATCCGCTCCCAATTGCGCAGCACAGTCTCGCTGTCCTTCGCCTCGACATCGCCGAACACGTGGGGGTGACGCCGGATGAGCTTGCTGACGATTCCCTCGATGACGTCGCCCACATCAAACTTGCCGGCCTCGCTCGCGATCTGGGAGTGGAACGCTACCTGGAGAAGCAGGTCGCCTAGCTCCTCGCACAGCTCCGCATCGTCGTGGTCGTCTATGGCCTGGACCACTTCGTAGGCTTCCTCGACTACGTAAGTTCTGAGAGATTCGTGAGTTTGCTTGCGGTCCCAGGGACATCCGCCTTCACCCCGGAGCCTTCGCATCACTTCAACGAGCGGGGCCAGCGAATAGCGGCCCGTCGCATCGTTCGCGGTTTTCGCCTGGTTGTCCCTGCACCTCGTCGCCATCTCTTGCACCTTCCCCTAGCCCAGTACTCAACACTCAACGACGCAGGAGGCCAAGCCGTTCAAGGACGCTCGCGATCTTCCCCCCGCCGGGGAAAACCTCAAGTTCGTGCCGGCCGACGACTCCCGTGACGAGCAGCGCCAGCCCGTACACGGCGACCGCCACCACTATAGCGGCAAGCGCGCCCAGGGTGTTGCTGGCAACTGCCCGATACACTCCTGCGTACGCCGCCCTTGCCACCAAAGCCATCACCGCGACGCCCAAGACCGGTTTCACTGCTGTGTTCATGACGTCAATGCTCAGGCCGAGCATCCGCACGAGCGCCGCCACGTTAAGGAGCCCCGCCACAGCAAAGGCGGCTACAGTGCCATATGCCGCGCCCCGGATGCCGTATGCAGGCATGCCGGTGAGCACGAGGCTCACGACCAGCTTCGCCAACGCGCCCTTCGCCAGGTTCCGCACAGGCACCGTAACCTCGCCGAGCCCCTGCAGAATGCCTGAGCTGACTTGCTGGAGCGCCAGGAATACGGTGCCAAACGCAAGGGCGCGCAGCGGAACAGCGACTTCCGCAGGCCACCTGAGCATGATCGAGAACTCCTTGGCGAACACGAAGAGCCCTACCGCGGACGGAAGCGCAAACAGGAAACCTAGCCTGATGGCCTCCTCGGCTCTCGCCGAAAGCGTGCTCCTGTCGCGTCGCGCCAGGGCTTCGGAGATCGCTGGCACGGCGCTCGCCGCCACCGCCGACGTGACAAGCGTCGGAAAGTACATGAGGGGTTGCGCCATGCCCGTTAGCCGCCCGAAAAGCCTCGTGACCTCGTCGGGTGAGAATCCCGCACTGGCGAGACGCATGGGCACAATAGCTATATCGAGGAACTGCATGAGCGGCATTATCGCCGCGGCGAGCACCACCGGCAACGACAGGTCGAAGATGCGACGAACGAGCGCCAGCGTAGAGCCCATGTAATCCTCGATGGCACGCGCCCCGCCCCCCGGTGCGCCGTCCTCAGCCGCGGAGCGGCCGCGGCTTTCCCCATCGCCACGACGTCTCGCCCCGCCACCCTCCCTGCCGCTCCTTGCAAAGACCGCCCTCACCTGGGCCCATGACACCTTCCATGACCCTGGCACGTGCTGAAGCCTGAAATACGCAACGAGTAATACTAGGAAACCCGCGGCCCCGCCGAGCACCGCGCCAAGGTTCGCTCCCGCCGCCGAGAATTCAACCCCCCGCGGCAAGAGGAGCCATGCGAGGCCGATCATGGCGGAGACCCGCACTACCTGCTCGCTCACTTGCGAGAGCGCGCTCGGCCCCATTTCTTGCATGCCTTGGAAGTATCCGCGGAACGCCGACGTTACCGACAGGATGAGCACAGCCGGCGACACAGCTACGATAGCAAGAGCCGCCCGGGCGTCCCGCGCCACGTACCTGGCGATCGGCCCCGCTCCCAGGGCGAGGGCTGCCGAGAAGAACGTGCCCGTTAAAAAGAGGATCGCCGTGGCGACCTTCAGGACCTTAAGGGCGCCCGCAGGGTTGTTCCTCGCTGTCTGCTCAGCTACGAGCTTCGATACCGCCACCGGCACCCCTGCCGTCGAGACTACCAGGAACACCCCGTAAACGGGATAAGCCATCTGGTACAAGCCGACGCCCTCGTCCCCGATGAGCGAGGGCAGGACGATCCGGGAGACCGCGCCCAGAAACCTGTTGGCCAAGCCCGCTGCGGCGAGGATCGCCGCCCCTCTGATGAGAGACTTTCTTGTCATCTACCGATGCCTCGCATGCCCTAATGGGTACTTAACGCACGCCCCAATGCCCGCGGGCTGCCTGCGCGCTAGCACCAGAGCGTGCGCGCGGCGTCAAGTCCTTCACTCGCGACCGCCGTCCTCGGCAATCGCGAGATGCGCCGGCGGTGGGAGACGCACAGGCCAATTGTACTACAGCGCAGGCTTGCAGGCAACACGAACGCCGCCTGTCACTTCAGGTTCACACTACCGCGTTCCCACCGACACCACCGTGCCGATGGACAGCCTGCCGGGGCCAACTTTGCAGGTCCCCGTGAGGGAGCACCGGTCCAACGAGGCACATCGGTTCATCGGTTCAAGGAGGCACATCGAAGCACACCCACTGCGCGGAGTTGCCGGTGTTACGCTCGGCGATGCCGCCCCGAGCGGCGCCCGCTTAGCCAGGCCATAACCGAGCCCGTCCGGCTAGGCGGCAGGTTCCGACACCCCCTCACCCAATCACCGGCAACCCGAGAGTTCGGAAAGCGAGAGAAGACCGGATAACCTTATGCTGCTGAGGCGGGTGGCGTAGACGGGCTAGGGACGGAAGCAGGCAGCCAGCCCATACGGCTCGCTGCCTGCTTCCGTCGACAGGCTGCCCCCTCAGGGGAGCCACTACCTTACCCTGGTGACCCACGTTCCGACTCGGGTTGCGCGAGATCCTGACGGCCACCCCGACCCCATCCCCCAGCCCACCTGGGAATCGTCGAGCAAAAGGGGAAAGGTGGACGGAGAGCCCGAATGAACACCGGCTAAGCATAGCGCCACAAGTTCTCGTCTCACTTCTTGACGGCGCGGGGTTGCCGGTGCTTGCACGACGGGGCGTGGAGAATTCGGCCGTCCTAAGCGCCGAATTCGAACGAGGCGCGCCGCAAGCGCGCCGTCCCCGGAGGGCAACACCGGCAACCCTGAGCAGGACCACTCTGCCGAAAAGTAGCGCGGACTCTTGACGACATACTTAGACGCACAGGATACTGGCTCAAATCACCGTTACTGCTCCATCTGCTTGGCTAGGAATCCCGCGGCGGTCTCAGCCAGTTTCAGCTCGAGGTCACCCATCTTGACGTTGGGATCCATCGAAGAAAGTATCACAGCCCCGATCGGGTCGCCTTCCGCGATGATCGGCGCGATCACCTGGCTAGAGAACTTGCAGTCTCTGGCATCCTCAACCACCGGGCAGGTCTCGCAGTACTCGTGCTTTCCCGGCTCGTTGATGATGACGGACTTGCGGGTTTCCATGGCTTTTTCGACAGCCGGAGATACCCGCTTGTCCATGAACTGCTTCTTTGGCCCTCCGGCCACCGCGATGATGGCGTCACGGTCGGCGATACATGCGATATGTCCTGTAGATTCATACAACGAATCCGCGTACTCTTTCGCGAAGTCGCCGAGCTCTCCGATGGGCGAGTACTTCTTGAGGATCACCTCTCCCTCGCGGTCGACGAAGATCTCGAGCGGGTCGCCTTCGCGGATTCGCAGCGTTCTTCTGATCTCCTTGGGGATGACTACCCTGCCAAGGTCATCGATGCGTCTCACAATGCCCGTAGCCTTCACCGTCGTCCCTCCTCTCGAGTTGGTCTCGTTTAGCTCTGTCTTCACTGATAGCCTATTGCATTAATGACATTTTTATTCAGTTTTGCCACCCACCCGTCAAACCTCGGGCGCTCGGGCACTCGGGCGCTCTTTCGACTGCGCCGCAGCCAGCTTGGGGTGGGGGCGTTTGGCCTGGACCGTGATTCCAACACTGTGCCATTGGGCTCGCCCGCTTTCCAACCCCGTCTCGCAGAGTATATGGTATCCAAGTGCGCAACAATCATGCAGAGCTACCCGGCTGAGGCTCCCACCCCTTACCACCCATTACCAGCGAGTTGCCGTGCCGGGCGGCTATCCTCCGATGGAGGTCGCGCTGCCTTGCCGGCGACCAGTGGCAAGCCCCCGTATCCCCTGGTCGCGGCCGAGCCGCGTCTTCGATGGCCGCTGCCGGACACGCTGGAGCGTGTCCTCGACCAAACGAAGGAGGTCCTCATCAGAGAGGCCGTCGCGCCTGATTCGCACGGAAGGGCTCTTGCCGAAGTTCGCATACACCCTGCCCCGGTTCGCCCTGACGGCCTCCATGACTTGGTCTTGCGAGACTCTCGAGGCAGGAAGCAGCTTCACGACGACCTGGTCGCGTTCGGACGCTACCTGAGCCACGCCGATGTCTCTTGCAACAGCACGGATGCGCGCGATGGCAAGAAGGTTCCGGCACGGCTCCGGTGCCGGCCCGAACCTGTCCTCCATCTCTTCCTCAAGGTCGTTGACGTCGTCAACCGTAGAGGCAGCGTTGATCTTCTTGTACATCTCGATCTTCAACCTCAAGTCGGCGATGTAGTCGTCCCCGATGAAGGCGCTCACGCCCAAGTCGATGACGGGCTCGGTCTTTTCCTCCTCGGCCGCCGTGGTGCCGCGCAGCTCCTTCACGGCCTCCTCCACGAGACGCGAGTATAACTCGAACCCGACAGCCGCGATGTGGCCGTGCTGCTCGGCGCCGAGGAGGTTGCCGGCACCCCTGATCTCGAGGTCACGCATGGCGATCTTGAAGCCCGACCCGAAGTCCGTGAACTCGCGAATCGCCGAGAGCCTTTTCTCCGCAACCTCGGACAGAACGCCGTCCCTACGGTACATGAAGTATGCGTATGCCACACGGTTGCTTCGCCCCACCCGCCCCCGCAGCTGGTACAGCTGGGCCAGGCCGAGCATGTCCGCGTCTGTCACCACGAGCGTGTTGACATTAGGTATATCGAGCCCGTTCTCGATGATGGTCGTAGCAACCAGCACGTCGTACTCGCGATCCATGAATTTGAGCATGACCTCTTCCAGCCTGTCCTCCGGCATTTGGCCGTGAGCTACCCCGATCCTGGCCTCCGGAACGAGCCGGGCGAGGAACATCGCCGCGGAATCGATGGTCTGTACGCGGTTGTGCACGTAATACACCTGGCCGCCTCTGGCGAGCTCGCGCACGATCGCCTCGCGGATCACCGTATCGTCGTGCTCCATCACGTAGGTGCGCACGGGGAACCTATCCTCGGGAGGCGTTTCGATCACACTCATATCTCGGACGCCAGTAAGAGCCATGTGAAGCGTCCTCGGGATTGGAGTCGCCGTTAATGTAAGAACGTCCACGCTCTTTCTTAGTTCCTTCAAAAACTCCTTGTGTGCGACCCCGAACCTTTGCTCCTCGTCGACCACCACGAGGCCGAGGTCGTGGAACTTCACGTCCGGCTGAAGCAACCGGTGGGTGCCGATGACTATGTCTATCCCGCCCCTGCGCAGCTCCTTCAGGATATCGCGCTGCTCCGCCTCTGATTGGAATCGCGATAGCGCGGCGATCCGAACCGGGTAGCCCGCGAACCTGTCCTTGAAGGTGGTGAAGTGCTGCTGAGCCAGGATCGTCGTGGGCACGAGGACTGCTACCTGTTTCGAGTCCATGACGGCCTTGAAGGCCGCTCGGATCGCGACCTCGGTCTTGCCGTACCCGACGTCTCCACAGAGAAGCCGATCCATAGGTCTCGGCTTCTCCATGTCCGCCTTCACCTCGGCGATCGCGTTAAGTTGGTCCGGGGTCTCCTCGTAAGGGAACGCGTCCTCGAACTCTTTCTGCCACGGCGTGTCAGGGCTGAACGCATGCCCGCGTATAGCCTCGCGCGCTGCATAGAGCTCGAGAAGCCCCCGGGCCATATCGCGGACGGACTCTTTAACCTTTGCCTTCACCCTGCTCCATTCGGTCCCGCCCAGCTTGTAGAGCTTGGGCGGGGAGTCCTCGGGACCGATGTACTTTTGCAGAAGACCGATCTGGTCTGTGGGTACGTACAGCCTATCCTCCCCGGCGTACTGGATCAGCAGGTAATCACGCTTCGCACCAGCGGCTTCAAGCGTCTTGATGCCCATGTACCTCCCTATGCCGTGCGCCACGTGCACCACGTAGTCGCCCGGCCTAAGGTCCGTGAACGCAGCGAGCCGCGATCCCGCGCTTTGAGCCTGCGGGAGCCTGCGCTTGCGCCTCTCCGCCCCGTAGAGCTCGGCATCGGTGAGCACCACAAGTCGCAGTGAGGGAAGTTCGAAGCCGCTCTCGAGGGAACCCGCACTCACGATGACGTTCCCCGGCTTGACCTCATCGGTGATGGACGGCACGCAGGTGGCCTCGATGCCGTTCTCCACCATGACCTCACGGAACCGCCGAGCGCGGTCTTCAGTGCTGACGACCACGACCACCCGGTGCTTTTTCCTGCGCCAGGCCTTGAGGTCCTTCACGAGCAAGTCGAACTTGCCGTGGTAGGGACTCGCAGGCTTCCCGGAAAACAACCTGACGCGGTCTGTGTTGCTGATATCCGTGCCCCGGGCCAGGAGCACGAATTCCAGGCGCTGGTAGCGACCAAGGCACGCCATGGCCTCCTCGGCGGAGGCAAAGAGCGAGACCTCCATCGGAAGCACCCTTCCGGCCTCCAGGAGGGTCGCGTACGCCTCGCGCACCTCAGCCTCGAAGCCAACGAACGCCTCCCGTAGGCGCGCGGGTTCATCCACGACGACCACCGGGTCAGCGGCGTAGTCGAGAATCGTGCCGAGCCGTCCGTAGAACGCCGGAGCGTACTGGTCCTCGCCGTCGAACGTGAGACCTTCACGGAGCTTTTCGAGGGCGGAATCGGTCCGGTCGCGAAGCGACCTCGCCTCGGTCACGCGCCCGAGCCCCTCGAGTCGTTTACACTGGGCGGCGGCTTGAGCCTCGATGCGGGCCAGGCCTGCCTCGCGGGCGTTTTGCGAGACCAAAAACTCGCGCGCCGGCGCGAGGCTCGCGTGGTCCACCTCGCGGCTCGACCGCTGGCTCGCCGGGTCGAACTCCCTAATGGAGTCGATCTCGTCGTCGAAGAACTCAATTCGTAGGGGCGACGCGGAGTCTGGGGGAAAGACATCGAGGATGTCGCCCCTCGCGGAAAACTGCCCGCGCCTTTCCACGAGTTCCGCCCTCTCGTAACCCATTCCAGCGAAACGGGTAATGAGGGAATCCCTGTCGTGCCTTTCGCCGGTTTTGAGGGTCAGTGAGAACTCCGAGAACACCTCTGCCGGCACGAGCCTTCTCGCGAAGGCCCTCGCGGGTACTACCACCAGAGCCCGCCTGCCCCTGGAAAGGCACGCCTTGACGGCAAGCCTTTGGGACAGCACGTCGGCGCTCTCTCTGGCCTCCTCGTGAGGCCACAGCTCGAGTGCTGGAAAGCTCATCACTTCCGCCGGCGAAAGCAGCGTGGCGAGGTCTTCCCCAAGCCTCCCGGCCTGCTGCGGGCTGTACGTCACCACGATGAACGGACGCCCGGGCACGGCCCGGTACAGGGCAGCAAGGACATAGCTCTTCATCGACCCGCCAAGCCCCAAAACCACCTGGGAAGGGGTCTTTCTCTCGAGACCAGAGGCGATGTTGGCGAACTCGGGAGACTCCCGGAGCACTGAGAGAAAGCTGTTCAAGAAGCACTCCTCCTGGGACCGTCATTCACAGTGGGACCGCCACTCACATCAGGCTCGTCCGCGTCGGGCTCGTCCGCGCCTCAGCCGCACGTACGGGTATCCCGCGGGTCAAGGCGCGTCGGCGTGCGCCGCGCCGGCCGCGAGCGCGTCGGTCAAGAGCGAGGGCACGCAGGCGCCAAGCGGCCGGGGAAGGCCCGCACGCGTCTCCGCCTCCCCCCGCTCCCCGCTCCCCCGCGCCCCAGGGCGCAGCCTTGGGCGCGCCCGAGTGCGAGAGAAGAAAGACAGGGCTGTAAATGCCCATGCCGAAAAGGGCTTTAGAAGCCCAACACCCCGTCTAAAGCCCTGCCGACGCCGGTGTTTTCTGTTCTTGCCCGCGCTTCATTATATTATCCCAGACGAAACTAAGTCAATTCCGCCTCCGCCGGGTCCCAGGGCACCGCCTCGGCCCAAATGTGATGTCGCCTCTCGGCCCAGTTGAAGCCCATGGAGCCGTCGCTGGGTTCGCGCCGCGCTTACAGGCGCCCGCCCGCACCAACCAGCGCCACTATCGCTAGGTTCCAGGCGGCATGCGCGAGCACGGCCGCGGCCACCGCGAACAACGGCTCGAGCGTGACGGTGAGCACCGCCTGGGTCACAGCGCCGAAGGCGGCGTGGCTCAAGAGGCTCATGGCCCCCGCCGCAAGCCCGCGCGCCGATAACGAGGCAGGCTCGCCCTCCGGCCCGGGCTCGGGGTCGGGCCCGTGCCAGAGCCATGCTGAAGCGTCATACACCGCCTCAACCGCGCCGAAACCGAGGTGCACCGCTAGGACGGGCGCCGCCATCGCCAGCGCGAAGCCCGTCTTCGCGGTCTCCTCCACGCCCGGGCCGAGGACGAACGCCAGAAGCGGACCCGGCCGCCCGCCTCGCGATGCCGCCCTGTTGAACAAAAAAGCCGCCCCCGACGCAAGGACAGAGGCCAGGAGGGATCGAAGCCCTGTGAGGAACAAGCCTTTCGTCATCCACCTGCGTTGCGAGGCCGCCCATCCAAGCGCGTCAACCGCTCGACCTCGATTTGTCGCGCGATGGAGCGGTCGATGGCAACCCGCGTGTTCCCAACCTCGAGGACGAACGCTGGGAACGTCAGGTTCACCGTGACTTCGCTCCCAGGAAGGACGGCCATGGCAAGGAGTTTCTGGAGGAGCCGCGCGTTTGCGCTCTTGACGCGCACCACCCGCCCGCGCTCGCCTACCATGAGTGCTGCAAGCTCACACGTGGGCCCGCGGCCCTCGCGGATTATTGTGCCGCTTCGAACGCGGAATATCCTCGCCCCGCTTGTCGGGCCGGTAGCGCCGCCTGCGCCATTCCATCCTCCCGCGCTCATAACGCCAGGCCGCTCCACGTCAAGACGAGATTGAGCACGCAACCCCAGGCAAAAGCGACTCCAACGGCTAGCCCTGCGATGGCAAGCGCCACGCGCCAGCCCCGTTCTTTCCACATCATGGCAAACTGGGCCACGCACGGGACGAACAACGTAAGGACCACGCACGCCACAACGAGGTCGGGGCCGGTCAGCTTGCCTGCGACCACCAGATCGTAAAGCCCCGCCGCGCCATAGTCCCGGCGGAAAAACCCAAATAGGAACGCGGACGCCACTTCGGGCGGAAGGCCCATGAGCCTCACCGGCACTTCCAGTAACCTGAGCGCGAGCTGGAACAAGCCTGTCATCCTGCCGAGCCAGATCACAATGCTCGCGCCCATGAAGAGCGGCATCACCTCAAAGAAGTACCACTTCATCCGGGTGAAAGTCTTGGTGAGCACGTTCGAGGCGACGGGCACCCGGAGCGGGGGCACCTCCATATAGAAGACCGGCCTCTCCCCGGGAATGAACCGCGAGGATGCGTACCCGGCGGCCAGGAAGGTACCTCCCACTACGCCAACCCACAGGAGAAGCGCCCGCGGCCTCGTCGCCAGCATCCCCAGGATCACGCCGAGTTGCGCCGAACATGGCACCGCCAGCGCAAGGAGCAAGGTGGCGATCGTCCTCTCCCGCTTGGTCTCGAGAGTGCGTGTCACCATCGTGGCCATCGTGCCGCAGCCGAAGCCCAACGTTATCGGGATCACCGCGCGTCCGCTCAGGCCCACCAGCTTGAAAGCAGCATCGGCCATGAGGGCCAGCCGCGGCAGGTAGCCCGTATCCTCGAGGACCGAGAACATCAGGAAGAACGTGCCCACGATGGGCAGCACGATCGCCACGGAATAGCGAAGCCCCAACGTGATGAGGCCGTACTCACCGGCGATAAGCTCCCTTAGGCTGACGCTAGCTATGTGCCGTGCCACGAACGCATTCACGGCGGGGTTCACGATCTCGCCGAACACCCGTCTTTCAAGGAAGTCCACGAGTGTGCCCGCGCCGAACGTTCCGACAAACCGGTAGAGCCCGAAGTAAAGTACCAAGAGAAGCAGCGGCACGGCCGTCGGGGGGAAAAGCGTGACGAAATCCAGAACCCGCGCAGCGCAACTCCGCCCCCGGCCACGACGCGCGGCCGTCCTGGTCACGCGGCGGGCAATGACGTCCGCTCTCCCTTGTCGCTCAATCCCAATGAGGTATGACAGAGGGAGGTCGCAGCAGCTTGCGGTGGACTCCACGATCGCGCGGATCCGCTCGTAACGCTCGCGGCCCTCGCTGCGGCGCACGAGGGCGTGGACATCCTTGGCGCCGGAAAGAAGCAGCAGCGCGATGGCCTTCCGGGACATTGAGTAACGCCCATGGAGCTCGGCCTCGATCTCACGCGCCGCGCGCGCTATCAGGTCCGCGACACGCTCCGAGGCGAGCGCAGGCGCGGCGCGGAGCGCCGTGGACGCCAGAGGTGCCCGGTGCGCCCGGGACGCCGGAGGCACCCCCGACGCCGAACGCCCCGGAAACGCTCGAGATGCCCTGGACACATCCAGCCACCCTATCCTTCAGAGCGTCCACCCCGAGACCGCGCGTGAGCACAGTCCCGACCACAGGCACACCAAGCTCACGTTCGAGGCCCGGGATGTCTATCCATATCCCTATGCGCTCGGCCTCGTCCAGTATGTTCACGTCGAGGATCAGCTTGAGATCGGCCTCGATTAGCTGCAAGGTGAGCGGAAGCATCCTGCGGAGGTTGCGCGCGTCCACCACATGCACCACGATATCGACTTCCTCAGAGAGCAGAAGCGAAAGCGTGACGCGTTCCTCTTCGGTCATGGGCACTAGCGAGTACGTGCCGGGCGTATCTATGACTTCGAACGGGATGCCGCGAATCCTGGCAAGGCCACGCGAAACCTCAACAGTTGTCCCGGGGTAGTTTGACACGGTGGCGTATGCGCCCGTTAGGACGTTAAAGAGCACGCTCTTCCCGACGTTGGGGGTCCCGATAATGGCGAGCTTCCTTCGGCGCACGGAGCCTCCCCCTATGGGAGGATGCGTCAGCCCTTGCCCCATCTTCAGTAGATGAGAGACTGCCAATGTTGCACGCGAGGACGCCGCTGCGAGCAGGACGGCACTTCTGCACCGTCCACCCGCCCGCAAGGGGCATGAGCATTTCTGCACCCTCCGCCCGTCCCAAAGAGGCGGGAGCATCTCTCGACTCTCCACCTATGAGGTGCGACAACGATATGTTATTCCCTACCACGAGTGTTTGCTACACCTTCGTTGCCTGCATCGCCTTCCCGTGGGGAACTCCCATCCCCGCGCCCGGATCGGGAGTGGGAACCCGCCTGCGCCTGGGCCGCGCCCCGGGCCTCGGCACCATCACGCGCGCCCCCGGCCGTGGTGGCCATGCGGCAGTTGCGGCAGTACCCGTAGACCCTGAGACTGTGGTCCACGACCTGGAAGCCGGTACGCTCCGAGATGGCTTCCTCTATATCGTCGAGAAGGTCCTCGTTGAACTCGAAGATGCCGCCACAGCTCAGGCATATGAGGTGATGGTGATAATGCTTCTCGAACTCCGGGTTGAACTCGTAACGACTTCCTTCCTCTCCGAACTGCAGCTTGTGGATGATGCCCAAGCTCTCGAAGATGTCGAGAGCCCGGTACACGGTGGCGAGGCCGATGTCCGGGCACTCCTCTTTGGTGCGGCGGTATATCTCGTCGGCAGAGAGGTGTAGGTCTGCGCCTTTCACTAGAACCCGCAGAATCGCCTCCCGCTGCGGGGTAAGTCGCATGTCTTTCTCGGCAAGAAGCTCCTTTATGTCAGAAAGCTCCCTTGGCACCCCGTCACCCCCCACCCCCGTTTGCGGCCGCTCACGGACCCGCGGACCCTTGGCCGCCTTGCGCGAGGGCCGCCCCGTCCGGCATGCTCGACGGCTCCCGCGGCCCTATGAGCTCCTCGACGAACTTCGGCAACACGAACGCGGCTTTGTGGATCTCGGGCGTGTAGTAACGCGTCTTCAGGTTCGTGACACGCGCGTCGCGGACCGGGTCTTGCTTCTTCGACGCGAGCACAAAGCTCCACAGTGCCCCAGGGTAGGACGGAACCACGGCGAGGTAAAGCCGTACGACGGGGAAGACCCGCCGAAGGTCGCAAACGGCGCGCCTTATGAGTTCGCCGTAGAAGAAGGGCGACTCCATTTGGGCACAGAATACCCCTTCGCCGGTGAGGGAGGCGTACGAAGCGCGATAGAACTCCTCAGAGAAAAGCACGGCCCCGGGGCCCACGGGGTCTGTCGAGTCGCAAATGATGACGTCGTACTCCCCGGGATGCGACCTCACGTGCTCCGCCCCATCGCCTACCATTATCCGACACCTGGGATCCTGAAGCGAACTCGAGAGGTGAGGAAGATACCGCCGGCTGACCTCGATGACCCCCTCGTCTATCTCGGCGAGCACAGCGTTCTCCACCGACTCGTGCTTTAGGACCTCGCGCATCGTGCCGCCGTCACCCCCTCCGACGACAAGGACCTTCCGGGGACAAGGATGGGTGCAGAGCGGCACGTGGGTGATCATCTCGTGGTATACAAACTCGTCCAGGTCGGTGGTCATGACGCATCCGTCGAGCACGAGCACTCTTTTGTTATCAATGGTCTCGAGAACCGCAATGTCCTGGTACTTGCTGGTCTCGTGGTAGATGGTCCGGGCGATCTTCATGGACAACGCCAGGCCCGGAGTCTGCCGTTCGGTGAACCAGAGCTCCAATTCACCGCCTCCTCCTTCGCCTTGGGCCGAACCCTAGGTTTCCTGCGCCGCTATTATATTCCTGGACCCAAAGCGTGTCAACGACACGGGGAGCGGAGGGCCCGAGAGGGCTCGAGCGCCCGCAGGCGTCCGAGATGAGCTAGCCGGGCGCAAGGTCCGCGCCCGGCTGTCGACACCCACTGTATCGCTCTACCGCTGGCTCGCCGTGTTCCCGAGAGGACCGCCAAGAATGGGAGGGAAAATCACCGCGTGTACCCAGCGGCTTTGGGCTTGAACGTCTTGCACATGGTGTGTTCCGACGCCGAAACCGTCAAGTCGGTGCCGGCCGCGGCGCCCCGTTCACCGATTCGCCCGACCTCCACATCGGTCGCGCGGGCCCGGCCGCGGGCTTCCCCACGCTCGCCGATTCGGCCGACTTCCATGCCGAAGTCCCTTGCGCCGCTTCGCAGCACAGGATTCCTGTCCACCTCGATGGCGTCAGCCTCGCACACGTTTCCCGAGCCCCAGTAAGCGCACTCGCTCACCGAGCACTTCACCCCAGTTATCCTGCCCATTCTCATCACCTCCACACAAAAGGGTGCCACGAGAACGAGATTTTATGCTTTGTGCCTTCTCGTCGGTCAAGCCAAGGTGAGTGCGGAGATGCTCTTCCGACCGGCCGGGGCGAGGATGACCAGCTAGAGGGGTGAATACGCCGGGGCGCGGAACACACAGCACGGCCAGCCGCGTGACGGCACGCCGCCTAGCTCGATCGCCTATCCTGCCCCGCCAGACCACTAGCCTCGCCGTGGTGCCCGGGGCGGTGGCGGTAGTGTTCGGGGCGAAGGAGCTTCACCAGAGCACACGTTATCGTGTACTCCCAAGACCTCTGGCGGGGAAGCAGCCCACATGTGAAGTAGCCTATTGCGCCCAGCTTCTGTTTGGAGTTGTGTACCCCCGTGAGCTCGTCCATCACCGGGCCGAGCTCGCGTCCGGCCGCCACCTCGCTCCCCACAGCCGGAGGCAGAGGCATCGAGGCGCCGTGCGCCACCGAGAGGACCCCGTCGCGCGTAGCTATGGCGCACCACCCTATGAGATGGGCTTCACACGTCTCACTTGCTTCAAGCGCCGCCTCATCGGCCGCGGCCCCAGCATCGCGCCCTCCCCTTAACTGCCAGCCTCCGGCGCCTTCAAACGCAACTCCGCCTTCGAGGCCCACGCCGACGTCTGCGTCGGTGGTCGCAAGGACGTGCGCGGCGCGGGCAACGGCACACCTCCGGGTCTCGTCATCGCCCAGGGGCTGGTCCGGTAGGCCCAGGTCCACATTGACGCCTTCAACCTCGATCTTGACGTTCTTATCCCGAAAGGCCCGGGTAAACACCCTGCGAACCGCCCGGACCTTTACTGGATTCGTTGAGCCGACTACGATTTTCACGTGATGATTCCCCTCTGCACAGCGAGCGCACGGGTAAGATTCCCATGCACCAAGAAGCCGAACAGCCTTGTCAACGCATCTAGCGTAGGTCACGCGGATCTATGATGATCGACCGGCCCACCCCACGACCCTCGCCGCCGCCTGTGCCAACGTCCTCACCCGGCCAGGCCTCGTCCATCTCCTCCGCTTCTTCCCAATCCTCGTCACGGTCGCGGCCCCGCCAGCTCGCTCTCCAATCGTCTTCCCTATCCACATCGAGAGTCTCGCCCGCCGCGCCCGCGGTGGTCGCGCCCCCGAAAGCAGGGGTCACGATGAGCCGCCGCCCACCCTCATCGCGCTCAGCTTCGGCCTGTGCCCCCCGCAGCCTCCTCGCCTCGGACGTGTCGTCAAGCACGACGCCGATGCTCGTTGCCACGAGCGCCTCCACGAATGGTATGTCGCGGGGTGGTTTCCCGTCGGCGATGGCAATCGCAGCGGCGAATGCCGAACGCGCGGGCTTCTCCCGGCCCTTCAGAAGCAGCAAATATGCCGTCTCCTCCAGGCGCCGCTGGTACTTCCGTGCAACCTCGGGCGTAAACAAGGCTTGCATGGCATCCTCGACCACTGCGCGCAGGCGCTCACTCTGCACAGCCTCGCTCGTGTAAATGACGCTATCAGCGATTGCTAGAGCTCTCGCCCAGTATGGCTTCGCCTTGTCCTCGGCGAACGCCCACGAGCACGCAGACCGAAGGCTGAGGAGTCGCCCAGAATCGCGCAATGCTGCAACGTCGCGCCTTACATCGTCAGCGTCCATCTTCTCGTAGATGATCGGCCGAGCGGGCGGCGGAGGCAGGTTCTTGACCGCAGCACTGTACAATGAATACCCTTGGGGCATCTCCCTCCCGACTCGTCGCCCGATCTCGCCAGCCTCTTTCATCAGGAAGCGCGCGTGCTCAGTGTCGATCTCTGTAAGCTTCGTCTCGCCCACGAGGTCGCTCGCCACTTCGTAAAGCTTTCGCTTGCTGCCTCGAAATACGCGGCAGTCGTCGATTCCCTCGTCCTCTTTGAGGAGCCATGCGATGAATGCCCTGCCCTCGCCGGGCGCCCACACGTGGGTGGCGAGCAAGCGCGTCCCGGTCCAATCATAGTACCCAGCGAACGCGCCCTCGACCCTCCCGGGCGGCGCCGCAATTGCCGGCACGCGCTCGCGGACCGGGGTAAGTTCCTCGGCGACATACACCCCCGCAGACCTCAGTCTATGCAACGACCGGCCGGCCTCTTTGCGCACAGCTTTATCCTGAGCCGACTCACGAATCTCCGTCAGCACCCGCACGGCCGATTCATCTCGCACTTCACCGAGGGCCCGCACCGCCGCCTGGGCGAGGCGAAGGTCATCACCGGTCGCAAGCTGTTCCAGGCCGGGCACCGCGGCCGCCTGCGCGCTTCGGGCGGCCTTGACGAGAATGAGCTCTACTTCCTCGGCCGAGCGCCCCGCGAGCCCGTTAAGCGCAGGTATGGCGAGCTCCTTGGGCGCAGGTGTGCTAGGTTCACCCTTCGGCGTATGTGCGTCCATTTCTCCGATGTGCCTCCTCCACAGGTGTGCCTTTCCAAAAGCAGCCGCATCTTCAGCGTCTATTCTTCCCTGGCCGCAGAATTCCTGCACCCGTGCGCTTTGGCATGCACGTCCGCAGGCACACTCGCTGCACAGGTGTGCCGCCCCGCGCGTACCGCGCATCGCGCACCACGCACCACGAGTGACGCCCCACGAGTTGCGTGCCACGGGTGACGCACATCACGCGCCCGTCAGGACTGATTCAGCATATCAACCTTCAGGCCGCGGACGTGACACGCGACACAAGTTCCTTCCTCGCCCGTTCCTGACGTCTTCCGTCCGATTGTTCAGGATGGCTTGCTGGTGATTGCACGATGGGTGTCAGAATCCTGCTATTGACCTGACGAGCAAGATGTTGGCGAAGCGCGCCGGCGGCCCCGAGATCCTTGAGCCTCTCCATGGCGACGGGGAAGACCCGTCGTGGCTTGCTTTGCTGGCCGCTTGCCTACCGCTGCCTCGCGACTGGGAGCCGCACCGTAAAGGTGCTGCCTTCGCCCTCCCTGCTTTCCACGGAGATCGTGCCCCCGTGGGCCTCGACGATGCCGTGGCTCACGGCAAGGCCAAGGCCGACCCCGCTGGTCCGAGTAGTGAAGAACGGCGTGAAGATTTTAGAGAGGTTCTCACGAGGTATGCCAACCCCGGTGTCCGCGAACTCCACCCACACGTAGCCGCGCCCCCCACCCGCTGCGCCCGCGCCACGCGCGGGGGACCTGCCTGTGCCGAGGCGCCGGTGGTCGACACCGAGCCGCACCTTGAGGACTCCACCAGACGGCATCGCTTGTATAGCGTTCACCGCGAGGTTAATAAACACCTGTTTGAGCTGGCCTTCGTCCGCCATGACCGGCGGAAGCTCCGCCGTCTCTCCTTCGACCTGTATCCTCACGCCAGCCGCGGCTGCCTGATGCTCCAGGAGGTAGACCGTGTCCTCGACGACCCGTCGCACGTCCGTGGGCCGTAGGTGCATCTCCTGATGGCGCGAGAACACCGTTAGATTCTTGACTATTCCAGAGCAGCGGGCGGCTTCCTCTTCAATGGCCCGGAGCGGCTTCAGATACTCATTGGGCGAATCCACAGACCTCGAGATCTTGTCCGCGAGATGCTCGGCGCAGGCGGATATGATGCCGATCGGGTTGTTTATCTCGTGCGCGATGCCGGCCGCAAACTCGCCCACGGCCTTGAGACGCTCAGCCCTCCGCAGCCGCTCACCAAGGCTGACTCGCACGGTCACATCCTCCGCCACGATGATGGCGCCCTTTACGCGCCCGCCTCCTCCGCCGCGGTCAGCCTCCGTCGACCCCGCCGCCTCCACCGACCCCACGGGCTCCGCCGACTTTGCAGAGTTCGCCGACTTCGCCGACTCGCGCGATCCCGCCGGGCCGTCCGCAGCGTGCGCAGCGTCCATAGCGTTCGCAGCGTTCGTAGCGTCCTCACCGTCCGGCGTGCTCACGAGCGGGCACACCCTGCACGACACCACGTACTCCCTGCCGTCCGGCGCGTGCTGCCTCATCTCGTCGCTTTCCAGGGTCTCTCCGTCCTCCAAGACCTCCTTCAGGATGTCCCAGAGGCCTTCTTGCGCTTGTTCGGGCAGGAGCTCGAAGTACTTCCTCCCAAGCGCCGCCTCGGCGGGAATGCCGGTGATGGCCTGCATGCCGCTGTTCCAGGTGGTGACGACTAAGTCCCTGTCCACCACGGCAAGCCCTATGGTCAGGCTTTCGATGATGCTCTCGTTGTACTCCTTCAACGCCGAGAGCTCCCTGTTGGCCTCATCGAGGTCGGCGTATAGTTCAGCGTTCTCGAGCGCCGCGGAAGCGTATGCCGCAAGGATCGTGAGGAACTTGATCTCGTCGCGCGTCCGCTCGTGAATGCTGGGCGTGTACACAGTGAGGACGCCTGTTACCTCGCCACGCACGGCGAGCGGCACCGAGAGCGCGAAGGTCATCCCGTCCTTGCCCAAGTCTTCGAAATACGTGCTTGCCTCGCCCGCCCCATCCACACCTGCAAGCGGCTTCCCGAGCCGAACCACCTGCCCGAGCGAGCTCCCCTCGACGGGAACAGACCCGCTTCTCTCCACGAATTCGGGAGACAGCCCGTAATGGCTTTTCAGGACGAGGCGCGTCTTGTCGCGGCTTAGGATGCGGATGGCGCACCCCTGGGACGGGACGAGCCGGCACGCGATCACCGCGATACGGTTCAGGACCTCATCGGGCCTGCGGATGGACATGAGCTCCTTGCCGACCTCGAACAGGCTCGCAAGCTGCAGGACCCGCCTGTTGAGCTCGGCATTGGCGGCTACGAGCTCTTTCTGAAGGGTGAGGTCGTTCTCGGCAAGCCCTGACACGAATTCGCGCATGGACGCGAGTTGCTCCCTTGCCTCTGCGACCTTGCGCCGTGCCGTGCGCCTTTCCCAATAAGCAAATGCCAGCGCCCCCGCGCTCATGGCGGCGAGCGCCGCATCCACCCAAGCACTAGCCACGAGACAACACCCCGAAGCAAGCCGCCACCGGAACCACCCAGGGCGGCCGCACTATTGGCGCCGCACTGGCGCCGCTATTCAGCTATCCCGTATTCCTTGATCTTGTTCAGAAGCGTCCTCCGGCTGATCTGAAGGATCCTCGCAGCCTCGGTGCGGTTGCTGTTCGTCTGCTGCAACACCCGTATGATGTGAGCCTTTTCGACTTCCTTCATTGACATGGGCCTGCCCGCGCCGCCCGGCTCAGCGCGCCCCGTCGCCACCACGCCGGACGACCCTCGTCCATAGTAATTGCCCACCGCCCCTGCTACTCCAGCGGGCATCTCTCCCGCCGCCACGCCTGTCACCGCTGCCGTCGCCGCTGCCGCTGTCGCCGCCACGACCTGGGGCGCGACCCGCGCCTCGTGCCACGCGGGCGATGTCGCCGCCGATGCCGGCACGTTCACAGCAGGCGCCCCGATGAAAAGGTTGTCCTCATCGATAACGGGACCCTTGGCAAAGATGATCGCCCGCTCGATGCAATTCTCAAGCTCACGCACGTTCCCGGGCCAGTCGTAATCCATGAGCATTTTCATGGCCTTTTCCGAGACGCGCGTCACGGTTTTCCCGACTGTTTCGCTGTAATATGCGATGAATTTCTCAACCAGGAGTGGGATGTCGGCCTTGCGCTCGCGCAGCGGCGGCAGGTAAATCGGGATCACGCTCAGACGATAGTACAGGTCTTCCCTGAACTCGCCCCGGGCGACCTTCTCTTTGAGGTCTTGGTTCGTGGCGGCGATGATGCGCACATCGACCCGGATAGTCTGCGAGCTCCCGACGCGCTCGAACTCCTTTTCCTGCGTAACCCTCAGGAGCTTGGCCTGCATCGCTGGGCTCATCTCGCCGATCTCATCGAGGAAGATCGTGCCCGTGTCGGCCACCTCGAACCGGCCCAGCCGCCTCGTGACGGCCGAGGTGAAGGCCCCTCGCTCGTGACCAAAGAGCTCCGATTCCAGCAGGCTCTCGGGGACGGCCGCGCAGTTGACTTTCACGAAGGGCTTGTCCGCCCTGTGGCTGCAATTGTGGATGGCCCTTGCAAGGAGTTCCTTTCCGGTGCCGCTCTCGCCGAAAATGAGGACCGTCGCGTTGGTCGGAGCGATCTCGTCGATCATGCTGAAGATCCGCTGCATCTCTGGGGTGGAGCCGATCATCCCGAACTCGCTCTTGGCGCGGAGCGGCTGCCGGCGTGGGGCACGGGAGAAAGACGCCCCGAGCTCCAGGGCGCTCCTTACGACCATCTTGAAGTTCTCGATCTTGAACGGTTTGGTTATGTAGTCATAGGCGCCACACTTCATGGCCTCGATGGCGGTGTCGACCGAAGAGAACGCGGTGATCATGATCACCACGCTCTCCGGCGAACGCGCCTTGATCTCGCGGAGCACGTCGATGCCGCTGGTGTCTGGAAGCTTGAGATCGAGGACGACCACGTGGAAATCGCCGGGCCCGACCTTGGCGAGGCACTCGGCGCCGTCACGCGCGACCGCCACCTCGTACCCTTCCTCGGCCAGGACGTCGGATAGCACGGCTCTCATGTTAGGTTCGTCGTCGACGATGAGGACCCTGTAGACCACCCTCAAATCACCCCGCCCCGGGTGACAGCTACGCGTGCTCCCGCGTCATGGAGGTTCGCGTCATTTGTGCGTTCTTCGACATCAGGATGGAATATCCTTCTTACGATAGGGAACACATGGCGCGACCGGCGGGAAAATGGATGGGCTAACCAATGGGTTGCCCAACGCGTAGGTGGCGAGTGGGTTGGTGAATGCGTGGATGCGCTGGAGCTCCTCACCGTTCCTTGTCGACGAACCTCGGCACGGGTTTCCCCCGCCCATGCCCGTTGTACGCGTGGCTTGCCGTCCGCCCCTGGACCAGCCCGACCAGCCTCGACTCCATGTCCGCCCTCCGGGCGCGAGCCATCTCCCGCAGCTGGGCATCGAGCTCAAGCGCCTGGCGGTGCATGGCTGCCGCCTTGCGGCGGGCCTCCTCCACACGGGGATCCGCGAGAGCCTCCTGCAGTGCTGCCGCTCCGGACGAGAGCTGTGCCGACCCGCGACCAGGCCGGCGACCACTCTCGGACGTCAAGCCACCCGGGAGCCCGGAGAGCTCGCCCTCCAGCTCGCGGCGGCGGGCCTCGAGCCTCGCGATCTCTTCGACGTGGCCGCCCCGTCCAGCCAGGGAATCGCACAGGGCGGCATAATCCCCGGCGGCGATGAGCTCTATCTCGCGCTTCGTGTGCTGGACGACCTTCTCGAGGAGGAGGGCCTCCCGCTCGTAGCTTTCGGCGAGCTCTGCCGCTGTCCGCTCGCGCACGTCTCTCTTGTCCAACCCGCGCGCTCCCCCCTCGCCCTCTTAAGGTTGCTGCGCACCGCCACCGAACCGTTTACGCCGCGCCTCCGCTCGGTACACGACATCTGCCCAGCACATTCTGGGTGACCCCCACTTGAACGCCGCGCGGCCTGCGCCGCCACACTGTGCCGTATTCCCCCGCGCGGGGCCCCGCGCTCGCCGCACGCTTGCGCTTCGCGTGTCTCGCGCGCCCTCCCGCACCCGCCAGCGATCACCCACCCTACTGCCTGCGGCCGGCGCCAGTGCCCAGGCCTCAGGAGTCAAACCGCGGGCCTGCGGCGAGGCGCGGGGCCCCGAATCCGCCGGAGAACCGCCAAAACAGATAACTGTGTAACAAGCTAACAAGCTTGTAATACTACGCATTACACTAGTACGCAAGCAGCGCGTTAGCCTGAGTCATAAACGTGTTGATGAGCGCGCTCTGCGTGCTCATAAGCTGCATCGCCTGGATGAGCGACGAAAACTCCTCGCGGAGGGCTTTCTCGCGAATGGCCAGCCGCTCCTCCAGATCTTTCACCCTCGAGTCGATCCGGCTCATCTGGTTGGTGATGGACTGCTGTTGCCGCGCGATGATGCCGGTTAGTTCGTCCACGAACGGCTCCATGAGGTCGCGCACCTTCACGGCAACTCCGCTCGCCGATGCAAAGAGGTCGCGCACAGCCCCCGGGCTATCTTGAAGCGCCTTGTCGAGCTTGGCCTCGTCGGTCAACGTGAGACTGCCAGACCTGTCAAGGGTTATGCCGACATCGTAAAGCCTCGTAGGATCCGGGTAGGCAAGGCAGTCGACCCTCTCCTGGACGGCGCGGTTCATCCTCACTTTCAAATCGAGATAGGTCGCATCGCCCGCCAGGTCCCCGCGGATACCGGCGTCCGGGTCCACGAGGGTCTTGTTGTTGAGATACTTGACGGTCGAGTTGTAACTGGAAATGAACGCCTTTATCTTGGTCTTCAGCGCGCTCGTGTCGCGTTTGACCTCGACGCTCACCGGGGCATCTCCGGCTGCCTGCGCCTTCTTGAGCGTGAGGGTGACCCCGGAGATCGCGTCGGAGACCTCGTTGGAGGACCGGACGAGCGAGAGGCCGTTCAGCGTGAACCTGGCGTCGAGCGTGTCGCGGGCCGCGAGGTAGCCGCCCTCTGTGCTCGTCGCCTGGACCGATGAGCTCGTGCCGGACGCGGCAAGAAGGTTGTTGGCGTCGCCCGTCTCCGAAAGGGTTACCGCGCTTGTGCTCCCCGTGGACCTGGCTGTGATCACGAGGCGCGAGGCGCCCGCCTGTTCGCTCACGACCGCGGCACTGACCGCGGCGCTTGCACCTGATGCATTGATGGCCGCGGCCATGTTCGCGAGCACGGTGGCGTTGTCCTGCCCGGCCTCCACCTGGACGGTGATGTCCCAGGAGGCGGCGCCAACGGCCACAGTGAAGGTCTTGGTGCCTTCACCGGCCGCCTGCGAGACCTCCGCGCCGGTGCTAGCGAACCTGTCCGACACGACCACATCGTAGCTTGCGAGCCTCTCCACGAAGATGCTGTAGGTCGCCTGGGCCGCCGAAGTGGCGGCCTTGGCCGCGACCACGTCAGCGTTGCTCGAAACCGCGGCCCGGGCATCGTACAGCGATGTCAGGTCCTCAGGAAGAAGGTCGAGTGCCACGTTTTTCAGCGCGAGGAGTGAGGAGTTGAGGTCTCGAAACATCGCGGCCTTCGTGGCGAGCGCTTCCTTCGCGGCCTTGAGGTCGTCGACGGGCTTCGACTCGACCGCCATGTATGCCTTGATGAGCTCTTCAAGCTGGCTGGCGCTTGAGCTTGTCGTGAGAAGTTGCACCCCGAGGCTCACCAGTGATCACCTCCGCTTGGGACCCATCTGGGATCCATGCACCGCTCTCCTGCCGTCGCTATACGTCACCGCTTCCTATCCACAACAAGGCCTGCGAACTCTTTTAGGTGGTCCATCATCATGGCGAGTTCCTCGGGAGGGATGTACCGCACAACCTCGCCCGTGGCGTTGTCGATCACCTTGATGGTCACGTCCCCAGTGTCGTTGTCCACGTGAAACGTGATCCGGATGTTCACGACGCCTTCGGCGAGGAGGCGGGCGATGCGCTCGGCGCGCTCCTGCTCCTCGCGGATGCGCTCTGCTTCGGCCTCGGCCTCGGCTTCCGCGGCGGCCCTGGTTTGCACTTCGCGCAGGTTTCCTGACGCGTCGTGCGGGCGTGCGGCATGCGCTGCCGCCCGCTGGGCCGGATCATCCGGTACGCGCCCAAGGCGCGGCATCACGTGACGCGCCTGAGCATTTGCGAGCATATCCAGGTTCCTCAGCCTGACCTCAGCAACTGTGACTTCCACGCGGGATCACCTCGTGGCCGAGGCGCCCACCCTCTCCGGCCCAGTTGCGACCGCGCTCAAGCCAACGGGGTTGGGCGCACCCCTATTACCCTTAGTGGCGGCCACAGCCGTGGCCCAGGTCTCCCGGAGCGGGCGCATCACAGAAAGTGCCTCGTCGAACTTCCCCTCCCAAACCCTCTCCATCGCGTATCTATAAAGTCGAAACAGTCCCGCAGCGATCTCGCCCTGATCGAGGTCCAAGCCATCGATAAGGGTCGCGATGCCGGCGGACGCCTTTTTCTTGTCTTTCGCTCTGCAACTCGCGATGACATGGTCGTACACCATCAGCACAAGCTCCTCGGGGCTTGCCGAGAGCACGCGCTGAGCCCGGTAAGCGTCGTACGCCCCGTGGCCCCTATACTCGCTCGTCGCCTGCAGCACACCAAGTTCGGCGTTCATCAGCGCAACCTCCAGTCGGCACCGGGCCATTCCCGTCTTGCGTGTCCTGCGCGTCGCTCGGTCCCGGCTGAGTGGATTCCTATAAGCGACCCGGTGCCGAGACCGCCGTGCCCAGTGTTGCCGGGCCCAGGGCGAGACCGCGGCTCGGCGGCGCGGCGGCATCCTGCGGGCACCGTGCCGTCTCGCTTCGCCCACGCGCCTTCCGCCCCGCTCCACTTGACCCCAGGGGACGCCCGTGGGGGGAAGCCCCCCACGGGCCAGCAACGCGCTACGGACGGGCCAGAACCGGATGTCCCGTCCGAATTACGCGAACTACCTGAACAGACCCAGCACCGCCTGCGGCGCCACGTTCGCCTGCGCCAGCATTGCGGTGGCCGTTTGCTGCAGGATCTGGTACTTCATCGCTTCGAGCTGCTCGGCCGCAATGTCGGCGTTCATGATACGGTTGTATGCGGCCTCCGTGTTGGTCTTGGCAACCGTAAGGTTTTCCTCTTTAAACGTGAGACGGGACACGATCGCACCGATATCTTTGACACTAGCGCTAACCGTCTGTATAGCCGCATCGACCCTCCGCATGTATGCAGTCGCGTCATTGTGCGAAGAGACCGAGTTTGCGCTGTCTTGCTTCGTGTAGAAGACCCCAAACTCGCCCTTGGCCGCCTCTGTGGGCAAGGCACTCGCAAGCGTAATCTTTATGCCGACACCCGTATCCACCTCGGTCGCGGTTGAGGCGAACGTGGTCGAATATGCGATAGTGCCAACACTGTCCTTGATCGCGATTGTACCCGTTGTGCTGCCATCCCAAGCAACTTCGATGCTGTACTCGCCGGACTCGAGCTCCGTGGCCGACACAGTGTTGGCCGGGGCAATGCTGCTTACTAGACTCGTAGGAAGATCATCCAGCAGATCGACTGCTCGGTCGAAAACTTGGCCGAGCGCAACCTGTAGGTCTTCTGCTTTGTGGCCGTCCTCCATGTTGACTCCCGTGTTTGCAGTGGCCTGGAAGCCGGTTTGGAAGTTGAACGTCTTGCCTCCCGCAATCAGTTTTTGCCCGTTCCACTCAGTCTCGTCGACTATGGTGTTGATCTCCTCTAACAGGGCTTTGATCTGGTCTGTGATCGCAGTCCGCTCCGCGTCGCCGAGGGTGTCGCTCGCGGCCTGCTCGGCCTTGTCCCTGACGACCAGCAGGATGTCGTTGATCTTGCTGAGGCTGCTCTCGGCGACCGCGAGCATGTTCTTGGCGTCACCGATGTTG
>DUSX01000028.1 GCA_012842395.1 Bacillota bacterium | reverse complement strand
TTCGCATTGGACCTCGGCGTCAATGCCGAGCATACGCGACAGCGTCCGCCCTGACCCGTCCTGGTCCGCAGCCAGGAGTCTAGTCCGTTCCCGCTCGGTGATCAGCTTGAGATTGAAAAGCTGCCAAATCATGGCCAGCCGGCTCACGCGGAAGTGACCGGCCAGGAGACAGGCGTGCCACAGCCCGATCTTCGTGGCCTCCGGCCCGAGACGTCCCTCCACGAACTGGACGTCGCCCTCCAGAGGAACAACAGCTTCCCTGGGTCTGGATGGAAGACCTTTATTCAGGCGCGACAGGTAATCACGGATGCCGTCCTCGGACATGAGGAAGGCCGCGGCGAAGGCGTTGGCACGGACCTCAGATAGTTCGTCATTCTCCTCCTGTCGACTGACGATGCCAGGGCGGTCGTGATCGACCAGGACATGGCAATATTCATGCGCAAGAGAAAACCGCTGCCGTTCGACAACGTGAGTGACGTTAACCCCACAGACGACGCCCTCGTTGAGGCGCACTGTGAAGCCGGAAAGGTGGTCGGGTAGCTCCAACTCCAAAACGGTGATACCCTGGTTTTCCATAAGGTCTCCCGGGTTGTCCAAGGGTGCGGAGCCGAGCTCCAGACGCTGCCGCTCCTGGTGTGCCAGGCGTTTTCCCTGATCCACCGCTTCCCACCGCCCTCGCAGGGGCATAGCAGGGTAGCGAGGAAAGGCGGCTGTCGCCCGCTCCACTTCAAGCAGGTGTTCGAGGTTCGCAATTTCCCGGGCAATGGCAATGCCCTTGCGAATCGCATCTCGCGTTCCCTCGTCGTCATCCGCTTCCGGCAGCGCCCGCAGGAGTACCGAGAGTCCGTCTATCGCGAATTCCGGAGCGAGAAACTCCGCAGGCGAGCGGCCATACAGGTACGCCAGGCGTGCCAGTTCCAGCCCCGATACTTTGCGCTTTCCAGTCTCCATGAGCGCGATAGCCGAGCGCGGCAGACCAAGGCTCCGTGCCACCTCTTCCTGGGTCAGGCCGGCGCGTTCTCGAGCTTCCCTGAGGCGGGTGGCGAGTTGTCCCGGCGTCAACATGACGATCCCTCCTGGCTCGAGCATATGTTATGAAGCACAGACTGGCAATGTGTGGATGCAATGTTCCATAATACAACGAGGGCGTGAAGAGCAGGAATTGCGGGGTGCCTGCTAGGATCGGCTCCCCTGGCTCGCCTTATGGTCTGTTGATATCGGGAGTCGTGGTCGGGAAGACAGACCCTTTGGATGCGGCATCTTTGGAGCGTCAGGGACGGCCGAGAGCCCAGCCGGCTGTATGCCCCTTTCTTAACCGCGCGGTAGGAGGGGCAAGTCCCCTCAGCCATGCCGGCGAGAAAATGGCAGTTCGCCTCGCCCGCCGGCTGGCCTCCGCCCGCCGGACCACCTATGGAAACCCCCAGGACATGATCTCGTCCTCAGGCAGGTTAATCTGAACCCCCTGCCCGGACGCACCCCTCCCCCCGACTTCAGGAGGGTGGGATCGAGCCACACGTATCTATCCGGGACTGAGGGGCCCACGCAGCGTCTCCAGGGCGTCCCGTCCGCGTCTGTCTGGCAGGCAATAGCTCCGCAAGAAACCCGAGCCTCTTGGCGACCGCGAGGACTGTGCCGATACCTACCGCACCTCCCCCAGCGCACGCTCGAGGACGCCCGGCGACGTAGTCGATCTCCTCGGCGGTGAGGTGGTTGTGGAAGGGGATGGCGACGCTGGTGCGCCCCGCGAACTCGGCCACGGGGAAGTCGCCCTCCTTGAAGCCGAACTCGGCGCGGCGGAAGGGCTGCAGGTGGGTGGAGGCTGAAATACCTGCAGCACCCCACCCCTGCGCCCAGTCCCTCATCCCCGAGTCCTACTGCGGGAAAGCGAGATCCCCGCCTCCTTTGGGCTCCTGCAAGCGCTGCACCACGTGGTCGCGCACGCTGGACCGGCGCTCGGGAGTGGGCTCGTCCCCGCCGGTCTCGTCGCCGCCCCGGGTCACATGCACGAACCGGCTCATGCGCGTCACCTCGAGCGCGGCATGCGTACGGCAGGCGCACCCGGCACACCCCCGGCACCCTCGCCAGGCGCTTGGCCCACATGTCCGCTGCGCGCCCCGCCTCATGACCGCCACCCGCCGCGCTTCGCGATGATCTCCTCGATGCGCGACGCGTGAGCGACCCCGCGGCAGCCCCCAGCGTAGGCTCAAGGCTGATTGCAGGGCACGTGTCTGCCCACGAAACACCCAGGGGAGGGCTGCCGAGGACGCGTCTCTAGATACCCAAACGCCCAAACGCCGGAGTCAAGGATGCCCACGCGCTCAACGACGCGGGAGCGCCCCGGGAACCCTGGCATCTCCAAAGCTGCTATTGCGGCTTCGAACCTCGTTACCTATGCGCCCTGTCCTGTCACATGATGGCATGACGTTCCGTTGGACCCAACGGCCCAGCAAGACGGGAAGGTGCGTCAAACGGCCTGAGAAAAGATCCCATTTGGACCGCCGTTCTTACTAGCTGGTGGGCTGTGGGCCGGCCCCTTCCCCGATACGACGCTGGATCTCACGCAGGACATCCCTCAGGTTTCGTTCCTCTGATGGCAACACATTATCCTGCCGGCGAAGATGCTTGTGGTGCGGAAACGTGGAGACCTCTCTGTGATGCGGGGCGTTGTCCCAGCCGGCGATAAGTGCGTCGGCACTGTCTAACCAGTAGTAGCTGTACCTGACGAGGTCTTCGCCGGAAATAGTGAACTCACTCACCCGCAGACTGCTTCCGTCGACAAGCCTGACCGTAACTTTGATGTGCCTGTAGCTTTCCTCTTCAGTGGACACTGAGTGAATGTCCACGTCTGATACGATGTCACCAAATTCGGCAAACAGCATGTCGATGAATTCCATGCCGCAGCCTCCTTCAGTGGCCTGTCAGGAGCTTGTAGCCCTCTATGGCGGTGGAGCAATCTCTTGCCACCCGATCCCAAAACGCCCATTCCACGAGGTCCTCGTGGGCTTGTATGTCGCCATGGTCAGGAAAATCCCTTTCGAAATCCGGGTAAGCCTTGCCATACTTATCTTCGAACTTTTGGAGCATCGCTTGTGCTTCCCGCAGCCTCTTTTCAAGAACAGCCACCCTCAGCTTGGCTGAGGACGCTATCGTCTTTGAAAACGTGCCCTTCTCACTCTCGGGTAACATGCTCAGCACGCGTGGTATGCGCACTTCCATGCGTTCCATGAGCCACCCCTCCTCGCCCGCCTGCCCAGGGCTTTCCAGCGAATAATCAAGAACCTGATGCACCACCTCACCCCAGCACCAGCCTGCCTTACTCTGGTGCCAGGGAAACTCGGATAACCTGAACCGGATACACCGATCGCAAGACAGTGGTCGCACGCTACTCTCGGCACTTCATTGTCAGCTCTCTATCGTTATTATACCATAGGCCACTGCTGTCCCTCCCCACTCTGAGCATGACAGGTTCGCCTCACCCCCGGTTGATCTTCGCCTGCCGGAGAAGGAGGAGTCGATCAAGAAAGCGACCGGGCGGTCCCGCAAAGGGATCGAGCAGCTCTGCCGCCAGGCCTTCCATCAGACTGTGGCAGGGGGACTTCAGCAGCCGGAAGTTTTGTGCCATACCACTGATCGGAGGGGGAACGCTGATGGAAGCGCCGGTGCAGGAGCAGCTCGACATCGCCCACGAGGATTACGACGCACCAGGGGACAAGGCCGAGCTATCTGCAAGATGAGATAGACACTTTACGCACTATTCTCGAGGATACTCGGGATGCGCAAAGGCGCAGGACTGCCCGGCCGCCGGACAGCGCTAACTGACTGCTCCGTAAGGACGCCAGGGCGTTCGTAACAGGGATTCCCCAGCCCAGGTGGAGGCAGTGTGCAAGGTTCGCCCTGGCAAGCTCGTTGGCAGGGTCCAGCTCGATTGCCCGCTCCAACACCGTCTTTGCCTCGTCGAGGTTCCCGGCTTCCAGCAGTGTATATCCGAGGTCACTCATATAGACAGCGTTGCCAGGCTCGAGCTCGACGGCACGCCTCGAGTGAGACACGGCTTTTCCGTAATGGCCAAGTTTCGCGTAAAAGTAGGCAATGCCGTTGTGAAGCGCTGCGCTCTCAGTGCGTCCGAGCCCGAGCTGATATGTCCTCACGGCCAGCCGATACTTGCCCGCCCTCTCGTAGATTCCTGCGAGCGCTTCCACGAGTTCCACCACTAGATCTCGGTCGTCTGCCGGATTCTCCAAAGCGCGCACAAGAAACTCGCGGGCCTTTGAGTGCCTTCGAGTCTGCGCGCAGATCTGGGCCAACAGGTTGAGAGCCTCGATGTTTCCTGGATCAATTTCCAGAACCGTATGAAACCTGCCTTCGGCCGTTTCGAGGCTTGCCATTCCTATCCTCACCAACAACGTCTCCGCGATTCCGAGCTCGAGAACGTAGGTTACTCCCTCACTGTAGTTTGGTTTCCGCTCTATGTGAATCCTCTCCCTCCGCCCGCTCGCGGGTACGTGTCCGGGTCCACCCAGGTAGCCGCGGCGGCAACCTTGCACTCCGCCGACGACGCTGCGCACCTGCCAGGCCGAGGCCCGTCCACCAGGCCTGCGCGACTTTCGCGCGTAAGCGCCGCGATGCTAGTTGTGTGTACCGCCTGCCATGTCAGGGGGGTCAACCGCTTTTGCTGCAGCCCCGCAGCATCTTTTGTACTTCTTGCCGCTACCGCAAGGGCACGGTTCGTTTCGGCCCACCTTTCGATCCACCCTTCTCGGCCCCTCCGCGCCTCCTGTCCTGGGGTAACCTCGCTCATTCCATTCTTCGACGTACCGCGCCAACGCAGTCTCGTCTGAAAGATCAACCCCGTCCCGAAGGGCCCCCACGAACACCGTTTTTGCTAACCCCCAATTCTCCGGCTGGTTTGCCCGCCTGATCATATCGCCAGCTACTTCTCGAAGCCGCCTGGTTAGCTCCGCAGCGTTGGTAATGCGGCCGTTCCGCTGGAGGAAGGCAAAAAACGCCGTAAGGACAGGCTCTACTGCTCCATAGAACTCAGGCCCGGAAAGCACCTTCCTCGGAAACAAATCCAGGCAGCACTCCGCCAGCGCGGCCGCGCTCCACTTCTCCGGTGTCTCCAGGGAATAGTTGTACATTAGCTCAGCGAAGACGCCGATGATGAACCCGCTCTCCTCTCGTTCGGCGGCCGAAAGGCCGGAATACTCCGCACTCTTCTCGAATTCATCAACCCAAAATGAACGAGCCAACAATGGACGAGCCCTGTTGCCATTATCGTATGCCGCAGGCTACACTGTAGGTGCCTGCTTTAGTGCAGAGCCACATACGAAAGGGAGCCGCATGCACAAATGAATGCTACCACTTCCTCCGCAAGCCATGCTATATCAACCAGCAAACCGCAAGACAAGGCCAGAGTGTATCAGTTGAAGGTGACGCTGAGGGGCATCAGGCCCCCGATATGGAGGCGTCTCTTGGTTCCAGGCGACGTGACCCTCGCTGATCTCCACGAGATCCTTCAGGTGGCCATGGACTGGGAAGATTATCACGCATGGGAATTTCGCGTCGGCCGAGAGTTGTTCGGCATCCCCGATCCCAGCGGCTGGGTTGAATTCCAGGACGCAGCGGAGAGCCGCCTGGATGAGGTGGTTCGCCAACCCAAGACAAAGTTCCAATACATCTATGACTTCGGGGATAACTGGGTGCATGATATCCTTGTAGAGAAGATCCTCCCTCCCGAGCCGGGGGTAGACTACCCGCTCTGCACCGGCGGCAAGAGAGCGGCACCACCAGAGGACTGCGGTGGAATATTCGGTTATCTTGAGAAGTTGGAGATCATCCAGAATCCCGGTCATCCTGAGTACGAAGACTCAGTGGAATGGCTCGGGGAGTCGTACGACCCGGAGCAGTTCAACCCGGACCTCATCAACGAAAGGCTCAGGCATCTTAGGTAAGTGGAGTCCGCCAGCCGAAGAAATCCACCGGGAGGACAGCCCGGTAGATGCTATGTCAGGGCTGTGTTCGCACCCCTTGCCCCGTCGCCATCGCAACCTCGTAGACTGCGACTGCGCTCTTGCCTACTGCTCCTCCCAAGCGGGCGCCGAGGACGTCCGCGCCCTAGTCCTCGGCGTCGGCGACAAGGTGGTCCTACATGGCTGTGGGAACGGGACGGCGATGCTGGTGCGACCTGCGAGTTCGGTGACGGGGAAAGCGCCGTCCTTAGAGCCGAACTCGGCGCGGTAGAAGGGCTGGAGACGGATGGTGCCGAAATGCGGCGGCGTTCCCTCGCCGCGCCCTATCCTACCTGCCCGAGTCCCACCGTGTCGCGCGGTCGCAAGAAAGCCAGAGCCCGGGATGCGTTGGGCTCCTCCAAGCGCCGCATCATGTGGTTGCGCACGGCGGACTGGGGCTCGGGGGACTTGCGCTCGGCGACGGGCTCGTCCATGCTGAGCTCGCCGCCGCTGACCCAGATCACGTACACGAACCGGCTCATCCGCGTCACCTCGGGCGCCACATGCCACAGCCACAGGCAGTCGCAGCCCTGGCACGCTCGCCAGGCGCTCTGCATACATCGCCGCCACGCGCTCACGCTTCCCGATGATCTCCTCGATGCATGACATCGGCGCCACCCCTAGCGCGGCCGAGAGCTCGGCCATGCGGTAGTTGTAGTCGAGGCGCTCATGGGAAAGCCACACCCCTGCCTCCTGCCGTCCCGGGTTGAATAGCCGATGAGAGAGACGGAACTGGGGTGGGTTGCCCCGCCCCCCGGCGCCCCGGGTTGGACGTGCACCGGCAAGGGCGGGCGCACAGCGTGGTGTGTGCCAGTGGCCCGCGTGACGATCATCCGCCCTTGCCCACAAGGCTGTCGTGGACTGCAATGTGGCGGACGGTGTCAGCTCGGTGCACACATGCGGCAACTACGACTTCCGAGACCTGGGACAGCCAATCGTTGAATGCCTTTAGCTCTCGGTCCAGCCATCGCCAGATCTTTCTGAACCAAATCCTTCCCAACCTGCCTTGCACGTAATACTCCCATCTGGTATCATATATGGTGCCCTGTGGAATACTCACGGAGGGAAAGGGCTTGAGCAAACGCGATAAGCGCATAGAGAGATGGCGTAACAACCC